>CAMYIN010000144.1 GCA_947258495.1 uncultured Gammaproteobacteria bacterium | reverse complement strand
CTCAGCGACAAGGCCGGCACGATTCGCTTTCCCGTCTTGCCGCGCGGGTCGTATGCCGTGAGCACACCGCTGCGGCGCCTGACGGTCGACATCGTCGCGGGCGACACCGCCACGGTGGACCTGGGCAGGGGTGCGCACTTGGTCGCCGATCGCGTCTTGCTGTGGAATGGCAAGCCTGCCCAGGGGGCCGAGGTGCAGCTCTTCCCGACCGACGACGAGAACCGGCGCCCGGCTGACGACGAACCCCGCACGCGGTCTGCGCTGACCGACTTGCGCGGCCGATTCCGTTTCACGAACGTGTTCCCCGGCGAATACGCCTGTGTCGCCGAACTCGACGCGCACGTCCCCGCGAGGGGAACGGTGACCGTCGGTGTCGACGGGATCGTGACCGATGGCTTGCCGCTGACGCTCGTGCGCAGCGCGCACAAGCATGCGCGACTCCTCGGACTCGCCGGCGAACCGATGGACCAGGTGCCGATTCGCGTCAACGGTCTCTGGCAGACGACCGACGTCCTCGGCCGTCTACGCCTCCACACGGTCCCGGCGCGGATCGACCTCGACCGCGAGGGCTTCCAGTTAATCCGCCATCAAAGCGCGGTCGAGAACTGGTTCGACGCTGAACAGGCGCGTCGAGTCGGCTACCCCGAAACGGAGACCCTGCTCAAGGCGATCACCGGCTGTTCCAGAGTCATCGTCTTTGACCATACCCCGCGCATTGACGACGAGGCGTTACGGATTGAGCGCGGCTTACGGCCGCCAGCCACGATCGTGCACAATGATTTCACTCCCGAATCGGCTGAACAGCGAGTGCGCGATCTGTTGCCTGCCGACGAGGCCGAAGAACTCTTGAAGAAACGTTTTGGCTCGATCAATGTATGGCGGCCGATCAAAGGCCCGGTCGAGACCGCCCCATTGGTGATCTGCGGCTATGGCGATATGCGCGACCAGGACCTGATACTTTCCGAGCGTCACTATTCTGACGGGCGTATCGGGCGCATCTACAACATCGCCTACAACCCGGCGCAACGCTGGACCTATTTCCCGCACATGATGCCGGAAGAGGTGGTGCTATTGAAATGCTACGACTCCCTGACCGACGGCACTGCCCGCTGGACTGCCCACGGTTCGTTCCAGCCGCCGAACAAGCCGGCCGATGCGGCGCCGCGTGAGAGCGTCGAACTGCGCACCATGGTTTTCTGGGAATAGGGTTCTTTGGGACCAGGGTTTTCCGGGATTAACAGTCGATAGGCAGAGGCACCCGCCCAACCTGCATTGCAACGCCCCGAACCTGATTCGGGACCCATTATTCGGGATCTATTGCGGAACCGGGCCCGGTCACGCAGACTTGATCAAGGGTTTGCAGCGGTGAGCCAGACCGGTTTTTGATGCGCGGTGGACGCCTTCGACGCGGTAAGGTTGTTCAGATCGCCTTCTCAAAGGCGCCGGGTGGTCCAGCTGCTCGGTGCCATTTCAAGCATTCGCAGCACCACGGTTGCCAAAGTATTCGCTTGCGCAGGGCATGTCAGGCGCCTCTTCAATGTCAGTCCACCGGTCGCATGCGTCGTAGTGACGGGAGTTCAGCGCGTTGCGGCATAGATCATTCGACTCCTAGGTCGGACAGCATCGCAGCCCCTGCGGCGCTCAAAATATTCTATATAACAGTCACTTAGTGGCATTCTGGCGGGGGACAAGCTTGTCCGCCGACGGCAGTACAAGGCCGCGATCCAGGCTCGTCCGGACGCGCCATGTTGCCGGCAGCGGGTGGCACAGTACTCGCATGAAACTATAGACTTTTTTTGTCCCGCTACCGAGCCGAAACGGACCCAAATTCCTTATGCCCCAGGCAGCTTCGTTCGACAGTATTCTTGAGCAGTGCCGTGACCTGGTTTGTGAGCGCGTCTCGGATGCACTCACCAAAATGCTCGACGAGGCGGACGAAGCTCTCACCGCCCTCGGCAGCCAATCGCGCGACCCGGAAACGAGTAAGGTCTACGAGTTCACGCGGAACAAGGTCCTTTCGCAGCGTGAAGCCGTCGTCACGCAATTCCGGATGTGTTTTCTTCGCGAATTCCAGGAACGTGGCAACCGGGTCAAGAGAATTGGCGACAAGTTTGCCGAGATCGATGTGTCCTCGGTCGAGCCTGTCGCCGAAGACGATCTGAACGAGTCGCTGAAGTTCAACGCCATGGCGTCCAGGCTACGTCAATACTGCGACGAGGAACTCCTCGCGCTTGACCAGCGGGTCGGTGTACTGATCGGCGACGCCGATTT
>CAMYIN010000143.1 GCA_947258495.1 uncultured Gammaproteobacteria bacterium | reverse complement strand
CAGGCAAATGGTGCGTCTGCTCTCGACTAGGTTTCGGACGTTCGTTGCGACATGTCAGTACCGACGCTTTTAGCCAGGAGCGAGCATCGACCTACACTCAGCTATACTCCGATGATCGATCGACAGCGTACCGCGGTCTATGGATTTCAGAGTCCAGCCGCAACAACAAACAATTGCGGGCGCTGCACCACAACAAGCATGGGAGGCGGGCCATGAGTTTCGATTATGTTGTTCTGGGTGCGGGGTCGGCTGGCTGCGTGATCGCGCATCGACTCAGCGAAGATCCGGATTGCCGCGTTCTATTGGTCGAGGCCGGTGACGCAGCGACACATCCCTTCGTGAGTATTCCTGGCGCCGCTGCGGCGCTCGAGGGCACGAATATTGATTGGGCCTTTCGCACGGTGCCCCAGCGAAACCTGAACGACCGACGGATCGATTATCCGCGTGGCCGCTGCTTGGGCGGATCGAGCGCGATCAACTACAGTCTCTATGTTCGCGGAAATCGCGGTGACTACGATCACTGGCGTCAACTCGGTAACACCGGGTGGGGCTATGACGGCGTCCTGCCTTATTTCAAGCGTGCCGAGGCCAACAACGATATCATGGACGGATATCATGGCGCTGATGGGCCTCTCAGCGTCGAGAGTTTCGCGTATCGGAATTCACTGCACGAAATCTACTTGGAGGCGGCACAATCGGTTGGTTTGCCGTTAAATCCGGATTTCAACGGCGCGACCCAAGAGGGCTGCGGCTATTACCAGTCGACGCTGAAAGGCGGACGCCGCTGCCACGCCGCGGACGCCTACCTTTCTCCAATCCGCGATCGGATGAACCTGACCGTCTTGACAGGCACCTTGATCACCAAGCTCTTGGTCGAAAGAGGCAAGGTCCGAGGCGTCGAATACATCGACCACGGACGCAGCGTCGAATGTGTCACGGCAGAAATCGAAGTGGTTTGCTGCGCGGGCTCTATCGGTTCCCCGCACCTGCTTATGCTGTCGGGCATAGGGCCGGCGGACCACTTGCGTGAACATGGCATAGACGTCATCGCGGACCTACCGGGTGTAGGTCGGAACCTGCTCGATCATTTCGGACGCGCCCCCGTTTCGTTCACGATTGAGGATCCGGACAAGTTTGGATTTGCGGCGGGAAGCCTTGATACGCACGCCGGACAGTTCGACAGGGACGGCACCGGGCCGCTGACCTCAATGCATGTCGACGCTGGCGCGTTTTGCCGCCTTCGCGCTGAAGATGCCTATCCCAGCGCCCAGCTATTTTTCATGCCTGGATACACCGAGCGACACAAGAGCGTTGACGGGCGCTTCACCGTGCATCTCGGCGGCTATGTATGCCGGCCGCAGAGCATGGGCGCGGTGACACTCACTTCATCCAACCCGCTCGACAGGCCGCTGATCGACCCTAAGTACCTGTCGTTTGCGGATGACCTGGAGCGCACGGTCGAATTGCTGCAGAAGAACGTCGAGATCGCGGAGGCGAAGCCATTCGACGGCGTCCGAGGGCGGATGGCACGGGATCTCGGTTCGCGAAAAAAGATCGTGGACCATATCCGCGCGTATGGCGCGACGATATGGCATCCAACCAGTACGTGCCGCATGGGCGTCGACGAACACGCCGTCGTCGGCCCGGATTTGATGGTAAGGGGCGTGGAGGGGTTGCGAGTCTGCGATGCGTCCGTGATGCCGACAATGGTTAGCGGTAACACCAATGCGCCGACGATCATGATTGCAGAAAAGGGTGCCGACCTCATTCGGAGCCGATCTGCTATGTCCACTGCACAGATTTGACCGGCCGATTTATTATGCGGCGACGCAAGAGTCGGCACCGACGAGGCAGACGCAACGCCGGCAACGGCAGGAGGAACGGCGCCCCCGACCTCGGCAACGGCGCCCGGAACGGCAACGGCCCGCCGCGGTGATGGGGGGGCAACCGGCCAGGAGCCGGTGATGCGGAATGAATCAATCGTGTCCGGTCAAAGGCGTGCCGGGCATCCGGGGAGGCGCCTAGAACGCATACTCCCTGACAATGAATGCCGAGGACTTCGAGTGGTCGACGAAATTGCCCTCGTCTTCGAGCAGCGCGGCGCCCAGTTTCTGCCCCTCGGGCGAGCTCATTGCCGCCATCAGATCCTCTTCCGACTCGAACCACACCTCCGCCACGCCGTCATATTCGGGCAGCATGCCCCTCGAGCTTCGCATCCCGTCATTCAGGGGCGTATCGATCGTATGGGATTGCACGTATTTCTTCGCCCGCATACCCGCGGCATTCGC
>CAMYIN010000142.1 GCA_947258495.1 uncultured Gammaproteobacteria bacterium | reverse complement strand
TATAGCCGATGATGTCGGAAACGATCCGCATCGACGGCTCCGGCGGATAGATGTACGTATTGCGCACCATGAATTCTTTGAGGATGTCGTTCTGCAGGGTGCCCGCAAGCTTGTCCGCGGCGACGCCCTGTTCCTCGGCGGCGACTATGTACATCGCCATCACCGGCAGCACCGCGCCGTTCATGGTCATCGACACCGACATGCGGTCGAGAGGAATACCGTCGAACAGGATCTTCATGTCTTCCACCGTGTCGATGGCTACGCCCGCCTTGCCGACGTCTCCGACGACGCGGGAGTGGTCGGAATCGTAGCCGCGATGGGTGGCGAGATCGAAGGCGACGGAGAGACCGGTCTGGCCCGCGGCCAGGTTTTTGCGGTAGAAGGCATTGGATTCTTCGGCGGTGGAGAAACCGGCGTATTGACGCACGGTCCACGGCCGGCCGGCGTACATGGTGGCGCGCGGTCCGCGCACGAACGGTGGAAAACCCGGCAGACTATGAATGTGTTCGAGTCCTTTGAGATCTTCCGAGGTGTACAGCGGCTTGACGTCGATACCCTCGGGAGTGGGCCAGGTCATATCCGCCACGGTCCGATCCTTCAGCTCTCCCGCCGCCAGATCCGTCCAGCGCTTGATCGTTTGTCTGGGATACTTGGCCATTTTCTATCTCGACGCGCGAGGCTTGAATGTCTTGGCGCTGAGTCAACGAAGACTAGGGCCGGCCGAGGCTGCCCGTGCGCGGTGTTCGCGACGCCTCAACCCTACCAAGGTGCGGTTATTATAACCACAAACTCGCGGCCGAACCGAACCCTGGCGGGCGGTATACGCGCGCCGCAAACCCGGCGCGTTGCCGGCGGTGCGAGCAGCAAGATGCTGCTGCGCCTGCGCGCAGACGGGATTTGGGAGCGGGTCACGCCCGGGACGTCTGAAACAGATCCCTGTACTGCTCCCGCAATTGGTTTTTCTGTACCTTCCCCATGGCGTTGCGCGGCAGCTTGTCCATGACAACGATCTGTTTTGGGATCTTGAATTTTGCGAGCGAATCCGACAGGGATTGTATGACGGCGTCTCCGCTCACGCTCGCCTCGGAACGCGGCACCACGAATCCGACTACGCCCTCGCCGAAATCGGGATGCGGGATTCCCACCACCGCCGACTCCGCCACCCCTTCCAGCGCATCTATATACCCTTCCACTTCCTTCGGGTACACGTTGTACCCGCCGGTAATGATCAAGTCCTTGGCGCGGCCGACAATGCGGATGCGTCCGTCTGCGTTTTTCGTCACCAGGTCACCGGTTATGAAAAAACCGTCGTCGCGGAACTCCGCCTTGGTTTTCTCCGGCGCTCGCCAGTAACCCCGAAACACGTTGGGACCCTTGATTTCGAGCACACCCACATCGCCGTTCGGCAATCGTCGTCCCTGCTCGTCGGCGACCCGCACTTCCACGCCGGGAAGGGGGTAGCCCACCGATTCCGGCAAGCGATCGCCGTCCAAGGGATTCGACGTAATCATCCCGGCCTCGGTCATGCCGTAGCGCTCAAGAATTCGATGTCCGGTGCTGGCCTCGAAGGTCTCGAAGGTCTCCAGCAACAGCGGCGCGGAACCGGAGATGAACAAACGCATGTTGCGGCACGCATCGCGCGTCAGTCCGGGCCTCTCGAGCAGACGGGAATAGAAGGTCGGTACTCCCATCATCACCGTCGCCCTCGGCAGCAGCTCGATGACGCCGTCGGCGTCGAAGCGAGGCAGAAACAGAATACGGCTCGCGTTCAACATGGCGGTGTGCAGTGCGACGAACAAGCCGTGCACATGAAAAATCGGCAGAGCGTGAATCAGAACGTCGCCCGGCGTCCAACCCCAGATCCGGTGCAGGGCGATCGCGTTACTGGACAGGTTCTCGTGGCTGAGCATTGCGCCCTTCGATCGGCCCGTGGTGCCGGAGGTGTAGAGGATTGCCGCCAGGTCGTCGGCGTTCAATTCTAGGACCTCATCGAGCGGCGGCAGGGTGTCGGCGGAATCGATCAACGATCCGCGGCCTTGTTCATCCAGGGTGAAAAAACTCGGAACCCGCGGGCCGGCAGCGTGCGCTTCTATGCGCGGCAATGCCGTCGGGCTGCACACCACCACGCTGGGTTCGCTGTCGGACAGAAAATACTCCAACTCATTGGCCGTGTAGGCGGTGTTCAAGGGCACGTACGCCATGCCGGAGCGCAGACAGGCCAAATACAACATGACGGTTTGCGGGGATTTCTCTACCTGCGCCAGCACCCGGTCACCGGGGGACAACGACAACTCCCTGAACAGGCGCGCGATCCTCGCAGAACCGGCATCCAGGTCCGCGTAGGTGACGCAGCGGCCCCCGGCGTTTTCCAGACCCAGGTCGGCGGCCGACAGAAAACGCTCTTGCAAGAAATGATAAAGATTATTCCGCATCGGACAGAAATGCGTCACACACCGAACCCGCGGGTGTGACGCCGGTGTTGGGTTTGTCGGGCGAGTGCGGGTAAAATTTTATACGAAACTTTTAACCCCGGGTAGCCGCACTTTGTTGTGTTCCGCACCGCTGATGTCGAGGCATGACCAGCACTAAACCCCCAAAAATCGGATTCGTCAGCCTGGGATGTCCCAAGGCCCTGGTTGATTCCGAGCGCATTATTACTCAGTTGCGGATCGACGGCTATGAATGCGTGCCTACGTACGAACTGGCGGACCTGGTGATCGTCAACACCTGCGGCTTCATCGACGCCGCCAAGGCCGAGTCCCTGGAAGCGATCGCTGAGGCCGTCGGCAACAACGGCCGTGTGCTGGTGACCGGATGCATGGGCGTTTACGCCGACGACATCCGCGCGCGCTTTCCCCAGGTCCTGGACATCACCGGTCCACAGGCTTATGAACAAGTCGTGGGCGCGGTGCATCGGCACCTGCCGGTCGCGAGAACGCGCAATCCGTTCACCGATCTCGTCCCCGCCCACGGCATCAAGCTGACGCCGAGACACTACGCCTATCTCAAGATCTCTGAGGGCTGCAATCATCGATGCAGCTTCTGCATCATCCCCTCCATGCGCGGCCCGCTGGTGAGCCGGCCGGCGGCCGACGTCGTGCAGGAAGCGGAACAACTGGCGGCAGCCGGAGTAAAGGAGCTGGTGGTGATTTCGCAGGACACGAGCGCCTACGGCCGCGATCTTCGATACGCCACCAGTTTCTGGAACGGCCGGCCGATCAAAGCAAGACTCGTCGATCTCGGCCGGGCCCTGTCCTCGTTCGGGATCTGGATACGACTGCTCTACGTCTATCCGTATCCACACGTCGACGCCCTCATTCCGCTGATGGCGGAAGGGAAGCTGTTGCCGTATCTGGATATCCCGTTTCAACACGCGAGCCCGCGCATCCTCAGACTGATGAAGCGGCCCGCCGCCACCGAAAACGTGCTCAATCGGATTCGCGCCTGGCGTGCCCAATGCCCGGATCTGACGCTGCGCAGTACCTTCATAGTGGGTTTTCCCGGAGAGACCGAATCGGATTTTCAGCGCCTTCTCGAATTTCTGGAACAGGCGCAGTTGGATCGCGTGGGATGCTTTGCGTATTCCCCCGTCGCGGGTGCGAAAGCGAACGCGTTGCCCGATCCGGTCGACGACGAGATCAAACAGCAGCGCTTTGAGCGATTCATGCAAACGCAAGCACGCATCAGCGCGCGACGGCTGGAACAGAAGATCGGGCGGCGCATCGAAGTCCTGATCGATCGACTGGACGGTTGCGAGGCAATCGGACGCAGCGCCGCCGACGCCCCCGAAATCGACGGCTGCGTGTATCTGACGAACGCGGGATACCGACCCGGCGACTTTGTCGAGGCAGTGGTCGAGGAAGCCGACGAACACGATTTGCGGGTGCGAGCGGTGAAAGCGCCTCGACGGCCACGCCCGCCTTCCAAGAAATTCCACAGACCTAGAGACGGTCCAGCAACAGCGCCTTCAGTTCTTCGTCGCTGAGTACGATCGGGTTGGTTTTCATACTGCTGCCGCGGGCGTGTGCGATCACTCGATCCAGGCTCTCGGACGAGATACCGAAATTCGACATACGCGGCAGATTCAATTGCTCTGTCCACTCCGTAAGAAAATCCACGAGCTCGGCGCACGCCGCTTGCGGAGAAGACGGTTGTCTTCGACAGAGCACCTCGGCCATGCGCCCGTATTTTCCCAGCGCCGGGTTTGCGCTGTCCCGAGCCAGCATCGTCTCAACGTTCGTGCGCGTGGCGACCGCTACGAGCGTGCCGCAGACGACGCCGTGCGGGATGGGAAAAAACGCCCCCAGCGGCGAGGCCAGCCCGTGGACCGCTCCGAGGCCGGTCTGGGCCAGGCAGACGCCGGAGACCAGGGAAGCAAACGCCATCCGCTCCCGCGCCGAGGCTTCGTTGTTGTTGAAAAACGGCAACAGCCCGTCGCGGACCGCAGCCAGCCCCTCGAGGCACAGGGCGTCGGTGAACGGATTCGCGCGCAGAGATACGTAGGATTCCATCAACTGGGTCAAGGCGTCCATGCCGTTGGCGGCGATGACTTCCTTGGGACACGTCGCCAGCAAATCGGGATCGACGAGCGCATACCGGGGCACCAGCTCCTCGTCGCGGAAGGACTTCTTGAACCCGCGCTCGCCCTGCGTACTGAGTACCGCGTTTTTAGTGGCCTCGCTTCCGGTGCCGGCGGTCGTGGGGGCGGCGATCAAGGGGACCGCCGGTCCCATGTAGCGCAGCTCGGGTCCGACGCCTTCGAGATGCTCCATCACCGAACGCCGCGTGCGCAACAAACCGGCGACGGCCTTCGCCGCGTCGAGGGCGCTGCCTCCGCCGACACCCGCGACCACATCGAAGTCAGCGTCCGCATGCGTGGAGACGATGTCGTCGACCAAGGCCGGAGAAGGTTCACCGTCGACGGCAACCAACTCGTATTCAAGGCCCTGTTCCCGCAGTCCTCGTTGCAGACCCGGCCAGGCGTCACCCTGCGTGAACGAACGCGCCCCGGTGACGATCAACATACGTCGACCGTAACGCGCTGCAATCCCGGGCAGTTGCCGGATGGCGCCGCAACCGAATTCGATGTGCGGCAATCGGGCAATGGAAAAACGGCCGGTCCCGCTCACTTCACGCTAGCGCACATCGCTGGTTTCGGCTCCGACGGCACGGTTGTCGCGCGCAGACTGCGTCGGTGCCTTCGCACCGGTTTCGCGACGAAGCGTTCAGTTCTCGCTGCACCAGACCCCGGTCCCGCTCAGCCCGCAATACCCTCCCGGGTTCTTGGCCAGGTACTGCTGATGGTAAGGCTCCGCGTAATAGAAATCGGGGGCGGCCGCGATCTCGGTGCTGATGCTGCCGAACCCGGCGGCGGTGAGGCGCTTCTGATACGCGTCGCGTGAATTCAGAGCGGCTTCTCGCTGCTGCTCCGTAAAGGCGTAGATACCGGACCGGTACTGCGTGCCGACGTCGTTACCCTGGCGCATGCCCTGGGTCGGATCGTGAGACTCCCAGAACAGCTGCAGCAGCGCGGCATAATCGACGGCCGCGGGTTCGTAGACCACCAGCACGACCTCGTTATGGCCGGTCTTGCCGCTGCACACTTCCTCGTAGGTCGGATTGGGTGTGAACCCGCCGGCGTAGCCCGCCGCCGTTGTGTAGATCCCGGGGGTCTTCCAGAAGCGGCGTTCCGCCCCCCAAAAGCAACCCATGCCGAACAATGCTCGCTGGTGGCCGCTCGGAAACGGCGGCTTCAAAGGGTGGCCGTTGACGTAGTGCCGTTCCGGCACGTCCATGGGCTCCGCGCGACCCGGCAACGCCTCGTCGGGGTGCGGCATATTCGTTTTGTCTCTAGACCACAACACGTACTTTTCTCGCAATCGCGCGGCGGATCCCACGCGTCAAACGCCGCTGAGTACGATACCTGCGTCCGTCCCATGGTGTAAAGACCGCGCCCGCGGCCCACGCCGGCGCGAGCACCCCCTGCTGCGTGCCGGAATCTCAAAGCAACGCTTCGATGGCGCGTACGAGCTCGTCACTGCCCGGTTCCACCGAGCTGGCGAAACTGCCGACCAGCTTGCCGCGGCGATCCAGCAGATACTTGTGGAAGTTCCACCGCGGATACTCCCCCGCAGACGCCGCCAGGGCCCGGTACAGCGGGTCCGCCCCGCCCTTGGCGACGGCGGTTTTCTCGAACATGGGAAATTGCACGCCGTACGTGAGGCGGCAGAACTTCTGAATCTGTTTTTCCGAACCCGGTTCCTGGGCGCCGAAATCGTTGGAGGGAAAGCCGAGAACGACGAGTCCGCGACTCTTGTACGTCTCGTAGAGCCTTTCCAGTCCCTCGTATTGAGGCGTAAATACACACTTGCTCGCGGTGTTGACGATGAGTACCACCTTGCCCGCGTACTCTTCACACAAGCGAACGCGCCGGTCCTCGTTGAGCGTCCTCATGCTGACGTCGAGCTCCCCCGAGCAGGCGGCGGGCTCGGCGGCAGCCGCGGAACCCGAGAGAAGAAATGCGATCGAATAAACAAGCGAACTGATCATGGCATTGGCTCGTATTTTTTAACGCCATCCATTTTACCTTGACGCCGTGAAGCGCGTGTGAAGGAAACGCCGGGAAAAGAGCTGTGGACACGAGGGCGACAGAATGCGTTTGGGACTACCCCCGACCCCCGGTGCTAGAGGCCACACGAAGGCTGCTCGTAGTCGAATTCGACCGGCGGGTAATCGCGCAAACGCGTGAGGGACTGCGCGTCCTCGAGACCAGCCACCCGCCGACGTATTACTTTCCGCCGCAGTCGGTGGAACAGTCCGTGTTGATTCCTAGCCCGCTGGAGACGCTCTGCGAATTCAAGGGCCGAGCCCGTTACTGGTCGCTGTGCTCGGGAGAGCGGATGTCGCCGCACGCAGCGTGGTACTACCCCCGGCCTGTGGAGCGGTTCGCGGCGATCAAGGACTATATCGCCTTCTACCCCAGCCGGGTCGACGCCTGCTATGTCGACGGCGAGCGCGCGGTGGCGCAGCAGGGCGATTATTACGGCGGATGGATCACCGGCGATGTCTCCGGCCCCCTCAAGGGCGGTCCGGGCAGCGGCGACTGGTAGGCCGTACACGCGCGCCGCCGGGATCGGCGGCCCGGAACGGTCTATCAAGACGCCGTTGGTGGCCGTCGGCGGCGCCGACATCCGCCGCAGGACGGGCCATCCGTTAGAAAAATGTTAGAAACAATCCGGCCCGCCAACGGTCATACTGGTACAACTCAAACCATTAGGAATCGGCCATCGTGAAATCCAATCCCAAGCGCGTCGCCGCGACTTTCGCGTTGCTGCAGGCGCTCGTCCACCCCGTGTACGCGAGCGAACCCACGTACGAAACCGCGACGTTCGCGGGCGGCTGCTTCTGGTGCATGGAGGAAGTATTCGAAGGCGTCGAGGGCGTGATATCGGTTACCTCGGGATACACCGGCGGCTCGACGCGGAATCCGAGCTATCCACTAGTCTCTTCCGGACGCACCGGTCATACGGAGGCGATCCAGTTTCAATACGATCCCGCGAAAGTATCCTACGATGAACTGTTGCGGGTGTTCTGGCGCAACATCGATCCTACCGTGGCGGACCGGCAATTCTGCGACGTCGGCAGCCAATACCGCCCGGGAGTCTTCTACCACAACGCCGAGCAACAGCAGCTCGCGGCCGGGTCGCGGGAACAGGTCGAAAAGACCAAATCTTTTCCCCAACCGATAGTTACGGAAATCGTACAAGCGTCCGATTTTTATCCCGCCGAGGATTATCATCAGGATTACTACCTCAAAAATCCGTTGCGCTACAAACTGTACAAGCACGGATGCGGGCGCGATCGAAGGCTGAAGGAGTTATGGGGGGATACCGGCTAGACGGCCCGATCGGCGGTGCTCGTCGCGGCAACGAGCACCGACGCGAGACGAATCGCTAGTCCAGATCCTTGGGCCGCACGAGTTCGAGCAGGTCACAGCGTCCGGCCTGCGGGTTGGACCACGGCTGCGGCATTGAAATGACGGCGACGGCCGCGGTGACCAATATTTTACCGTCCCGTGTGCGCGGAGCGACGTCGCCGCACAGATACAACAACAGATCTTCCAGACCGGGATTATGGCCGACGACCAGTACGCGCGCGGCCTCGGTGGGACACCTAGACAGCACCCCCAGTAGCGCTTTGCAATCGCCCAGATACAGCGCCTCGTCGTAAAGGACGGCGCTCTCCGGCACGCCGAGCTCGCCGATCACCGCCGCCGCGGTCAACTTCGCGCGCTTCGCGGGAGAGCACACTATATAGTCGGGCAGCAGCCGCTTTTCCCGCAGCCAGGCGCCCATGCGCGGCGCGACGCGCTGCCCGCGTTTATTGAGCGGGCGATCGAAATCGCGTTTCGCGCCACTGTCCCACGACGACTTGGCGTGGCGCAGCAGGATAAGCTGTTTGCTGGGTGGACCCATGGTTCGCAATCACAGGGAACTCTTTGATACCGCAATTATAGTTGAGTATTCGAAAATCATGGCTATCGGCAAACGACCACAGTTCTGAGTGTTCGTTCACGATCCCGCGCCGACCCGCCGACTTCGATTGGAATGAAACACCACGCGGGGTAATCTTGGTCCGCACGTACCTGAACCGGCCAACACCGCCGATGTGTGCAAACCTGTGCAGGTTTTTTTGATCATCAAATAATGTCCGCTGCGAGAAAATTCGCCCTGGTCGCGATCGTTGCCGTCGTATTGCTGGCGACAATTGCCGGTGGTGTCCGCCTCGCTCTACCCTACTTGATCGAGACCGCGCTGGTGACACTGGCGGCGCAGAACGGATTTCACTCGGTGGACATCGACATCGATTCGGTACACTGGAACCGCACCGACCTTCGCCGGTTCGCGGCAAAAACCGACACCGAGCTTGGGTCCGTGAGCCTGGACTTGCGCGACCTCACGGTTCTGTATCGACCGACCGCGCTCGCAGTCGATTCCATCCGCGCGCAGCGCGGCGACGTCAACTGGCTGTTAAAAACCATCGAACCCCCCCTGCAGGACCGCGAAGCGCCGATCACGCCCCTGCCGATCATACCGCCTGTGCAGGTGGCGCAGCTGGACGTTGCGGTCGATTCAGAATGGGGCCATTCCCGATTCACGGGTGAACTCAAGATCGCCGAAGACCGGGGATGGTACACGCTGCTGTTAATGGACGAACGTCAATCCTTGGAATTCCGCACCGACCAAGATCTGGAACGCGGCAGTTTGAACATCGAATTCGAAAAAGATCCGGTGGTGGCGTTGACGCTGCTCAATACGTCGCCGCCGCGACTGACCATAGAAGGATCCGCACAGCTTCACCGCTTGCGGGATTGGTCGGGCGCCGGCACCCTGCTACCGGAACAGCTGAAGACCGCCCTTCTCGATCTGCTTGGTATGGAAACCGGATCTTTGGACGTTAAAGGCCACATGGAGCTCGGCGACACCCTGCAAATTCAGGCGGAGGGGACGGCCGCCTGGCGCGGGTGGAAACAGGATGCGTTGCGATCCAGTGGACGCATTCGGTACCGCGGAGAATTGCGGGGCGATGCCCTGGAGATGGCCGTTCTCCCGCAATCGGAACTGTCTCTGCGTGATGTCCACTGGGGGGACGACGCGTCGTCGCTGGCCATTCCCGGAGTAAAGACCACCGTTACCGCCGAGGTGCGCGCTCGCATCGGCGACGCGGGATGGCAATTCGAACACGGGGCGTTCCGGGCACGGGCAGCGTCGTTGAATATCGTCCTGGACCGGCAGACAACCGTGCAAGCACAGACTCTGACCCTCTCGGGCACGGTAAAGCCCTCCGGCACGTTCCACAGTGTGGAGCTTGCGCTGTCCGCGGCGACGCCGACGATAGCGTCGATGTTCGTCACCGCCGACGAGCTGCAGGCGTCCGCCACCTTCGAGACCGATCGCCGGCTGCGCGCGCACGGGACGTTTACCGCGGCGGGCGTGCGGGTGACGGACATACCGCAATTTCCGCGAGACGTCTCCATCGCAGGCTCCTTCAAGGGCCGTGATCGCGTTTTCACCGCGCAGGGCGCGGCACGTATCGAAGAACGGCGTGTGGGCACGTGGAACTTCGCGAATCAGCCGGCGGCGGCCGCACGCCTGTCGGCGGCGTTCGAAGTCGATGCGCAGTTTCTGGCGAATGTCGGCAAGCCGCTGTTGGGAAGCCAGTGGGCGGATCTCACGATCTCCGCGGGTGCGGTGACAGGAAACGCCGAGTTATCCTGGAACGGCGACGCGCGGATGAAGATGACGGCTGCCGCACGCGGTGTGGCGGGGCGCTACCAGAATTCTGAATTCAAGAGCGCCGACATCGAGTTCGCCGGCGACGACGTCCTCGGTGCCCGGTATCGGGCCCGGCTGTTGATCGACCAAGGCCAAATCGCGAGC
>CAMYIN010000141.1 GCA_947258495.1 uncultured Gammaproteobacteria bacterium | reverse complement strand
GAGGTTGAAATCGTCGTCCACCACCAGGACCTTTTCGATTCTGTGCTCGTGAAGCAAGGTTTGAATGTGCTCGCGGGAGGCGTGTTCCTTGACCGTCACCAATCGCTCCCGAGGCGTCATCACGCGGCTGACCGGCTCGTCGTAGCGGGTTTCGAAGCGCAGGTCCCGGCTGGTCACGATCCCCGCCAGCTTGTCGTCGTCGATCACCGGCACCCCGGAAATCCGGTGCTTGTGCGTCAAGTCGAGCACCTCGCGGATACTGGTGTTCGCCGAAACCGTAATGGGGTCGCTGATCACGCCGCTTTTGAATTTCTTGACCCAACGCACCTCTTCGGCCTGGCGATCGGGGCTGAGGTTGCGATGAATTACGCCCAGTCCGCCCTCCTGCGCAAGACAAATCGCGGCACGCGATTCGGTGACCGTGTCCATGGCCGCCGAGATCAACGGTATGTTCAGCCGCAAGCGGCGAGTGAGATGGGTGCTGAGTTGGGCGTCTCGGGGAAGGACGGACGAAGCCGCGGGAACGAGTAAAACGTCGTCAAACGTGAGTGCTTCTTTTGTATTCCGCATCGTCGAATTATACGGAAAGGCGCCCGATTGTCCATCGAGCGGCGATACGCTAAAGTTTTCTGAATAGGCCTATAAACCCGATATGGGAAGGGAAAATTGACACTCAATCGTCAAAACGGCTACCTTTCGGCTGGGTTGGCAGGGACCGAACACACCGTATGAATACTTCCCTCGAAGTAAGAAACAGACGATCAACCACCCGTTGGAGGAACGCAATGAAGAATGTCTTAATCACGCTGACTACCGTCGCGCTGGTCGGCCTCTACGGCTGCGCGGCGACGGGGGGCCAGTCTGCGTCAGGTATGGCCAAGGCTCCCGCCGCCATGTCCGCGGTAGACAAAGCGATTGCTGAAGCGGAAAAAGAACTGGCGACGACAAAAAAGATGGGACACGAGTGGCAGCTCATCGACAAGGCCACCGGCCGCAATTCGCAACCGTTGAGCAAGTTGCTGGAGGCGGCTAAGAAGGCCCGCGACAGCGGCGATTCGGCGGAGGCGATGCGCATCGCCGATCGCGTGGCCGAAACCGCGAGGCTGGGGCAACGGCAGGCCAAGGAACAGGCGAACGCCGGCCCGCACTTCCCCAAGTAGCGCTAGATCTGGCTTGTTGATAAAGCCGGGCCGAGCGCCCGGCTTTTTTTCGTCCGCACTTCATCTCGCTCCGCGGATGTGCCAGGATTGGACTCCGTTTTCAAGCATGCGAACTCCATGCGCGAGCGCAAACGTGACGTTGATGTGACGCCCACAGAGGTCTACACCGTTTCCGCACTGAACCAGGCGGCGAGGCGTCTGCTGGAAGACTGCTTTCCCGAGATCTGGGTCGAGGGCGAGGTCTCCAACCTATCCAGACCCGCCTCCGGGCATTGCTACTTTTCCCTCAAAGACGAGCGCGCACAGATCCGCTGTGCCTTGTTTCGCGGCCGCCGTCGAGCAATGAACTTCGATCCCGAGGACGGCAACCACGTCCTGTTGCGTGCACAGGTGACGCTCTATGAAACCCGGGGCGACTTCCAGCTCGTCGTACAACGCATCGAGGACGCTGGTGAGGGTCGATTACGTCGCGCCTTCGACGCGTTGAAACGGAAGCTGGAGCAGGAGGGCCTGTTCGACGTCGAGCGCAAAAAGACCCTGCCCGGGTTCCCGCGGCGAGTCGGGATCATCACCTCGCCCAGCGGCGCCGCGGTAAGGGACATCGTAAGCACTTTTCGAAGGCGTTTTCCGGCGACTCCGCTCCTTCTGTATCCCGTGTCCGTACAGGGTACCGATGCCGCCCGCCAGATCGTCGACGCGATCCGATTGTGCGCCGAGCACGGCGGTTGCGACGTCGTGATTCTTGCCCGAGGCGGCGGTTCCCTGGAGGACTTGTGGTCCTTCAATGAGGAAAGCGTTGCCCGCGCGATCTTCGAATGCCCGGTTCCGGTGGTCACTGGAATAGGCCACGAGATCGACTTCACCATCGCCGATTTCGTCGCCGATCGCCGCGCCGCTACGCCCACCGCCGCCGCGGAACTCGTCAGTCCCGACGCTACCGAGCTGGCGAAGACGGTTACAGGACTGTGCGCGCGACTGCGTCGGCGTCTACTGCAGCAACTGGAACGCGGCAGCGAGCATGTCGACTGGCTGGCGAAACGTGTGGTACATCCCCGCCAACTATTGGCGCAGGTCGAACAACGACGCCGATTGTCGAAGCTGGCGTTGCATCGGATGATTCGTGAGCATCTGTTTCGGGCCAATCCGCT
>CAMYIN010000140.1 GCA_947258495.1 uncultured Gammaproteobacteria bacterium | reverse complement strand
CAGACAGGGACCTTTCCGAATCTGTACGGGCCCGACGCTCCCGGTTCCACGACAGGACTGACGGCTTGCCAGGCGGATCCGCTGGCCGGGCTGCGGGATTCCTGCATCGGCTTCGTGTCGACGCGCGTCAGCAGCGGCAGCCAGTTCTTCCGCCTCGATCACGCGCCGGCGCCTGGCGCGGAGGACGTCGAAAACGACCGCATGATAGACAACAAGGTGCCGCGCGCGGCGGACGAGCGACGCATACAGGACGTCATCGATGGCCTACCGTAGACGACATAGCCAGAGTCACAAACTTACCGCAGTTTCAACGGCGACGAGATGATGAATAAACGAGTTCCAGTCAGCATCGTAATTCTGCTGTTGGTTGCAGCCTGTTCGGATACCGAGGAGGGCGACCAGAGTCGGGTCGTGGCCCAGCAGCGAGACGAAGCGCCCGTCATCCAGCACGTCGATGGCGGCGATATGACCACGACAGCGGTTGCGGTGCCGCAGCAGATCGGGCCGAAGTTATTCGTCGTCGACATGAGCGTCGACGCGGCCGGCGCGACAACGCTGGTGAACCCGAGAGTCCAATACGGTGAAGCGCCGAACGACCTCGGTACCCCGCCGATGTTCAGTGCGCACCTGCTCGACGCCGTCGGCACGATACTCGACTCTCAGCCGCTGTGGGATCCACGCTGGACGTTCGTATGGAGCGACGAGGAGGACCGGGATTTCGTCGACCTGGGCGAATCGGGGAAGATCACTGTGATCCTCCGCTTTGACGCCGCCGCGGTTACGATTGCCATGCTCAAGGACAAGGAGCGGCTCGCCGCGATCGACGTAACCGGGGCTGTCGCCGAATTTTGCCGCAAGAATCGCGACGACCCGGATTGCCGCGACCCTGTAGAGCAGGAGGCGGTGCAGCAAGATTGAAACGGCAATCAAAGGTGAAACCGATTTAATGGATATGCCGGATACAAGGGCGAGCGCAGCGAGTCCATTGACTCGAATAGGGTTCCCTGCCGATTTGTCGCTGTCCTGATTCGCCAACGCCTGAAATGTTCCGCAATTGTTGATAGGTGTTGTGGGATCTTAGTCGGCGGAGCTAACCGGGTTATCTTCGGAAAAGACGGGTGTGCCGCGATTGCGGCGCCGCCAGGCCAGGGCAAGGCCCGCAGGCGGTAGTAGCAAACTCCACAGCAACGGCGATGGGAGCCGGGCGTCGATCCAGTGTGGGGCGGACACGTCGATAAGCAGTCTGCGCTGGAACGTCCGCACCCGGCGGCGTGATCCGTCGGGCTCTCGGGACTCTGACGGTGCACATATCGGTGCTCCGGGCTCGCTTTTTTCGAGTACAGCTACCGCATAAAGTCGCAGCTCGAGTTGTGTCCGGCCTGGCCGGGCGCCTGTGATCCTCCAACGCCAGTCAGTGGAGTGAAGACCCATTTTGTGAACAACAGGGTTGTCACTCGTCGCCTCGACCCACTCCTTGCCAGGCAGGGCATTCTCATTCCGGATCAGCGGGCGAATTTTCAATTTCTCCTTCTCCGGATTTCGTGCCTGGAGCTTGGAACCGATCGTGGTTTCGACCAGTTCCGCCTCCATGCAGCGCGACCAGGGTCCCGTGGCCGCTTCAACAGCGCCGCGCAATTCGAACCCCTCGACGTCCTCTTTGGCCTCCAATGCAGTGCTGGTGGGATCCACGCGAAACAGGAGATCTTCCTCTTCGAGGTAGCGGACGCCCGGCGGAGCGTTGAAGGCGTAGCCGGCCTGACCCAGGAAACAGATCGGACGGAATAGTTGCTGTGGCGCGCCGGCTGCACCGGAATCGATCTGATGCTGTAGCGGTACTTTGCACCGGTACCCGTGTCTTGGAAAGTCTCTGCGCGCGCCCCGGATACCCGCAACAATGACCTCTTCAATGGTGCGTCCACCCGCCAGCTCAACGACCAGGTTCAAAGTCTGGCCAGTCGACACCACGATTTCTTCGCGCCGAGGCGCTGCAGAGTCGCTCGTGAATAAAAGTACGTACGGGCCGGGTGGCAGATCTTCAAATACATACTGTCCTTGCTCGTCGGTAACGGTTGAGCGGGGTCCTTGCTCCAGCGCTTCGCCCGATAGTTCGACAACTACTCCGGGGACCGGACTGCCAAACTCGTCCACAACCGTCCCCCTGATCGACAACGATGTCTGTTGCGCGATAGCAATGCTTGCAAACATCAAGCCCGCCGTTGCGCTCCAAATTGTGATTTTTCGATAGCGGCTCATCGAAATCACCTCGCTGCGGAATCCGGCCCGGGATTGGTCGTGTTCCCTGGTCGTGGG
>CAMYIN010000139.1 GCA_947258495.1 uncultured Gammaproteobacteria bacterium | reverse complement strand
GATGACCGCGATATTTCCATACCGGGGTCGTCAATACGACTGTCTCGCCTGCGGCGGTTCGAAATCCGCAGGTGAAAGGGTATTCAAACGTCCCCGTCCGGCGGTCAAATCACCGCAGAAAGTGGCGTCCGAGCTCGCCCAGAGTACCAAGTATTTCAACGCGCCCTCGATGCTCATCGGCGATATGCTTCAGAATGGTCGCGACTACGCGTTCCGTCTTCTGGACGAGATCAAGCGGCTGAAACTGCGTAACGAATTCGTCATTGAGTTCTTCGCCCCGCCCCCGGAGGATGTGATCCAGCGGATTCAAGCCTCAATTCCAAGGTACAACGTCGAGATGTCCCCCGAATCCCATGATGAAGGCATCCGCCGCGCCTTCGGCCGCCCTTTCGACAATCGGCAACTGGAGGACGCGATTGCCAGCTTTGTCGACAAGGGTTGCGGGCGCGTCGACGTGTTTTTCATGATTGGCCTGCCACGACAAACCGTCGAGTCGGTCCTGGAGACAGTGAATTACTGTGAATACCTGCTCGCGACCTACGGCAACAGAAAAAGCCTGCATCCTTTCATTGCGCCGCTGGCACCATTTATGGATCCCGGTAGTGCCATTTGGGAGCAGCCCGAGTTTTACGGGTACCGATTATTCGCCCGTACCCTCGCCGATCACAGGGAGTTGATGGAATCGGCGACGACATGGCGCGATTTTTTAAGTTTTGAAACACAGTGGATGAGCCGGGACGAGATTGTGGATAGCACCTATGAGGCGGCGCTTCGATTGAACGACCTGAAACGGAAATACGGCATGATACCAGAACGTGCAGCGGCCCAACTCGAGAATCGGATGTACCGGGCGCGCGCGCAGCTACGACGGATAAACGACATGACGGAGTACGGAGAGCGAGATTCCAGGGCGTGGCGCATTCTGCAGGATGAGCTACGCGGTGGGCTGACGAGTACGCTCTACGGGAAAGAAGAACTCGCGTGGCCGTTAGGTGTGATGCGATTCAATCTCCCGGGCATACTCTCGCGCGTGCTGAAGCGCACCTAATACCACCGCACGACATCGGAAATGTGCCTCAAGTATCACCCGACTAATGCAGGTGGTACACTCGTTACGCGCGTGACTGGGTAGGGGTCGTGACGGCACTACCCGAACCAAGGTCCTGATGCGTAGCAGATATTGAAGCGCATGGAGAAACGAGTGCGGACCTACAAATATTGATTTTCACAGAGTTGGAGGAGAGTAACGGATGGTTGACGCGATAAAAATACTCGGCAGTCTGATGGGCAACAACGCAGTGTCGTCGGGACTCGGTGCCCAGGTGTTGAAGAGCGTTCTGGGCGGCGCCTTGGGCGGCGGCTCGAGTGCTGGCGCCTCCGGAGGCGGGCTCGGCGATCTGCTCGGTGGGGTATTGGGCTCAGGGGGTTCTTCCGGAGGCGGCCTGTTAGGTGGTTTGGCCGAGGCCGCACTCAAGCAATTCGGTCAGAATCAAGCCGGTTCCGCGGCGCCGGTCACCAGCGAAGAATGTGTGCCCACGGGCATGAGCCAACAACAAGCCAACGAAGAAGCCACCCTTATGATCCGCGCGATGATCAATGCGGCCAAAGCGGACGGCCGGGTGGATCGTGACGAGACGGAAAACGTATTGAAGCGTCTTGGCGACATCACGCAAGACGAAATCGATTTTGTCCGGCAAGAACTGACGCGCCCGCTGGATGTCGAAGGCTTCATCCGCAGCGTGCCTCGGGGGATGGAACAGCAGGTCTACGCGTTGTCGTTGCTGGCCATTGATCTGGACACCCACCCGGAGGCGAAATATCTACACCAACTGGCCCAGGGTCTGGGCATGTCGCCGCAGCTCTGCAATCAGATTCACCAGCAACTGGGGGCGCCGACGCTGTACTCCTGATCGCGCAGGTGCTGCGTCGTCTTCGGAGCGCTCCTTGGGGCCGGCTGACAGCGGATATCGAGGGTTTGGCGGGTTTTTTGTGCGCAAAATCGCTGAAGTTGGCAGCGCAGGCGTGTGAGGGCGGTGGCATCGCACGTTCCGCGCATGTCCGGACGGTTGCGTGCGCTTTTTGACATATGTCACGCCTGCGTACTGAGTTGATGTGCTATATTTTCGCCATGGGGCGACGAATCACATCCACCGCGCTGGGGGTTACGACGGCCGCGCTGCTCATGTTGTTGGCGGCTCCCGCGGACACGCAGGTGGCACCTTTCGTCACCACAGGTGCTGGATCCACCGATAAAGTGGATGCACTAGACGTGGCGTCGGCGCACGATTCTGCAACCCACGAATCGTGCATG
>CAMYIN010000138.1 GCA_947258495.1 uncultured Gammaproteobacteria bacterium | reverse complement strand
GCTGATCCGGAACGATCTCTTGAGATCCTCCATGCGCCAATGTTGAAGGGACGAGCGAGGCAGCACGGAGTCGGCGTCAACCACGACGGCGCGGCGTTTGGGCGATTTTATGATCAACCGCCGCTGTTCTTCCGCGCATTTCGTGACCGGCAGCGAACGGTCCGTGTCTCCGGACCGAAGGCCTCCGGCGAGACAGGCGATGAAGACCACGCCGCCCAGCATTGCAGACAACCCGGCTACGCTGCCGGAAGACGCAGTCGATGGTAACCGACCGTGCGACAAAGCCCGCAGCCCGATGCTCGCCGTAACCGCCGAGAACGGAACGCTTGCGGCGAATACGCGCAGGCCGCCGTCGCCGGTAACGATCGCCGACGACATCAATACGGCGCTGAAGGCGGTCAGGAGAAGAGAGCAAACCGCCCGCCGCCGGTATCGCCAACACACCCACAACCCCGCCAACGTGGGTAGCTGCACGAGTACCACGGCCTTGGTGCCCGATGTGACGTTGACCCCGCCACCGATCACCAGAAAAGCCAGCAAATTGTTCCATAATGCAATCGCTAAACGTGCCGGATCGGAAACGATGTTGTGGAATGCGATCCGATACAGGGCCGAGGCCCGTTGCGGCGCGGCCAGTGCCGTCAGTTCCGGGTGGTCGATAGCGGCTTGCTTCCAATTAGCACCTCCGATGGACAACCCGTAAACGGTATCCGCAAAGTTGCTGAAACTGTGCCCGACTTCGACGCCCGCGAGTTGCAGCCCTATTAGAACCGCAAATGAACCCAGCCAGGCTCCCGGATTCGCGAAAACACAGTCGGCGAAGTTCCGCATTGCGGGAGTCGCTCCGAGGCGCTCCATTGCGGCCAGCGTCAGAGCACCGAAAAGATGCGCCGCCACGATCAAGGGCAGCAGAGGCACGGCGAGCGCACTCGGCTGAAGGGCGAGAACGATGACAAATACGGCAAGCGCAAACACGATCACCGCAGGATTCAACATAGATCTGGAAGCCATTTAGACGCTACACGCAATGATTTCGTCGGGTGGCCTTGATCTTCTACTTGGCCTGACGCTGGTTCGCAAGCTGCGCTGATACACGCCGCAGGGACTCGCCACGAGCCTCGCCCGGATCGCAGCCGCCGCGGCTTTCTGCGTATCGGTTTTTTCGGGCTACGCTATAATACCACTCGACATGATGTCGAATTCTTAATCGATCGTATTCGTCCATTTTCCCTCTCATTTGATCCGATCGCTGACCCGCTTCCATGTCCCATCATTCGGCGCACGCACAGTTTACCGACGAAAAGCGGCTTCGATGGGCGCTGTTGCTGACGTCTACGTTCATGGTGGTGGAATTCCTGGGAGGTGTTATCTCGGGATCGTTGGCTTTGCTCGCAGACGCAGGACATATGCTTGCCGATACCTCCGCACTCACGCTGGCCTGGCTGGCGGCGCGGGCATCCGGAAAGCCCGCCGACAAGCTTCGCTCATACGGGTATCACCGCTTGCAGATCCTGGCCGCTTTCGTAAACGGTATCGCGTTCATCGGCGTCGTCGCCTGGATCACCGTCGAAGCGATTTCCCGCTTGTGGGCACCGATCGAAGTGCGAGGAGGAATCATGCTGATCGTTGCCGCAGCGGGTCTGCTCGTCAACCTGGCCGCCTTTGCCATACTCCATGGCCGTCAGCGGGGAAACCTCAACGTGCAGGCCGCGGCGGTGCACGTGATCGGCGATCTGCTGGGATCCGTGGCGACGATCCTGGCGGCGGTGATTATCATCTGGACCGGTTGGGTGCCTGTTGATCCGTTGTTGTCGGTGCTGGTGGCGCTGTTGATCTTGCGCAGTGCCTGGATCATCGTGCGTCAGTCGGCGCACATTCTGCTCGAGGGCACGCCGCAGGACATGGATGTGGAATTACTTCGTAAGACTTTGGCCGAATCGGTGCCCGGCGTCCGGGACGTGCATCACATGCACGTCTGGTCACTCACCCCCGAAAGGCCGTTGTTGACCATGCACGTGGAGATTCAGCCCGACGTGGATCAGACACGGATTCTGCAGCATCTCAAGCGCGTTTTGGCGGAACGATTCAATGTCCATCACTCCACCATTCAGCTAGAGTCCGAAAAATGCGCCGACCACTGAGTCTCGCGGTAGAGGATGCTGAATGTCGCCTCCTCGGGACGAGGACGTTTCCTTACCGCGATAATCCCGCTAGCGCGCCGCGTATCCGGCGGCGCGGTCCGATGCGGGAGTCGGCATCGGCACGCGACCGACGATGTTTCCCTCCTTGACAATCAGTCTGTAGAGTTTTGCCTTCATCTCGTACT
>CAMYIN010000137.1 GCA_947258495.1 uncultured Gammaproteobacteria bacterium | reverse complement strand
CAAACAAATCGCGACCGTGGAACGAGTTTGAAAGTCCCGCGGGTCGCCAATCGATGCGCCGAACCGCGATGTCCCGCGCGCGTCTGGCGACGATCGCGAATAACCCGTTGTCCGGGCCGACGAAGCATCGTCCGTCGGCGCGCACCAGGACGGGCTCTCTGGGCCCGCCCACACCAGGGTCGACCACACCCACGCATATCGCATTCCGAGGCATGAACGGCGTCAACGCGGCGAGCAGGTGCGCGCCGGCCCGAACGTCGTAATTCGGCACGTCGTGACACAGGTCGACGACGGTCGCGTCCGGGGCAAGCTCCGCCAGCTTCATACGCACCTGTCCCACATACAGGCTTTGCCGTCCGAAATCCGTAAACAGGACGATCATCGCTTCAGCACCGACGCACAAGCGTCATCGGCTTTCCTCAGCGTCGGCGATGCCCCACGTCCCGAGCAGGAACGCGTATATCGAAGCCGTATTCTTCATTTCCCGGTAGCGGCCGGTCTCTCCGTAATGTCCTACGTCCTCTATTCGCAATACCAAGGGATTGTCATCGGTCTTCATTGCTCGTAACTTGGCGACCCATTTCATGGCTTCCCAGTACCCCACTCTTTGATCCTGCAGCCCGGCGGTCACCAGCATGGGCGGATACTCCTGCGCGCATACCGTATCGTAGGGAGAATAGCCGCGCAGACGGCGGTAGTCCCTTTCGACTTTAGGGTTTCCGAATTCGTCGTAATCGTGCGCCGTCAGCAGAAGAGAGGGGTCCAGTAAGGTGTTGACGACGTCTACGAAGGGCGCCTCGGCGACGATCGATGAGAACAGATCCGGCCTGCGCTGGGCGGCCACGGCGACCAGCAAACCGCCCGCACTCGCTCCCCAGGCGGCGATGCGACCAGCCGAGCTGAATCCCTCCGCTATCAGATGCTCCGCGCAATCGAGGAAATCGGTGAAACTGTTCTCTTTATGTTCCATGTGGCCGCTTTCGTGCCAGTCGCACCCCAGTTCGCCGCCGCCCCGCACGTGGGCCAACGCCACCACCACGCCGCGCGCCGTCAAACTCAAATAATCGCTGTTGAAATCCAGCTCCAGAGACTCCTCGTACGCGCCGTATCCCAGCAGCAGGAGCGGGGCCGATCCATCCCTCGGCAGATCACGCTGGTGCAGTATGGAAATCGGCACACGAGTGCCGTCGCCGGAGTGCGCGAAAGAGCGTGTTATTCGATATCGACCGGGATCGTACTCCGGCACCACACGTCGTTTGCGCACCCGACTGCCATGCGTGGCGATGTCGTAATCCACGACCCGTTCGGGCGCGACCAGTGAACTGTACGTAAACCGTAAGAACGAGGACTGGTAATCATCCAGATCCTCTACGTCTATGGCGTAGAGGGCGTCCGGGAGTGGGACGAGATGCTGCTTACCGGTTTCGAACTCGTAGATTCGTATGCGTTCGACGCCCTCGTCGAGTTCCACGACGAAAACGTGGCGTGCAAACACCTCGATGTATTCCAACACCGCGTTCTCGGGTTCCGGTATGGCTTCGCGCCAATTGGCAGGCGCGGACACCGGCGCCTCCATGACGCGGAAATTGGGGGCCTGAAGATCAGTCAGAATGAGGAACCGTTCGCCCTGATGATCCACGTAGTATCGCGTCTGCGGTGCGCGAGGGCGCATCATTTTCGGTGTGTGTCCACCTTCCTCGGCGGGAAAAAAGCGCACTTCGGACGATGTGCTGCTCTCGGTTTCGATAAACACGTAGTGTTTCGATCTCGACTTCCAGACACCCACGAAAAAGGCCGGATCCCCCTCCTCGTACAGCAACACGTCACTGCTCCGAGGCGCACCGACGGTGTGCGTGAGCACGGCGTGAGGTCTGCCGGTCTCGTCGATCTTCGTGTATACGAGTGTCCTGGCGTCGTTCAGCCAGACCAGGTCTTCCCCCACATCGGGTATTTCGTCACGAAGGAAAACGTCGCCATCGATGTCCTTGATGCGCAGCAGAAAACGTTCGTTTCCCTCCTCATCCACGACGAAGGCGGCCAGTCGGTGCCGGGGACAAACGGCGATCGTGGCGAGATCAAAGTAATCCCGCCCATCCGCCAGCCGATTTTCATCCAAATACACCTGTTCGGTTCCGTCGATATCCGCTCTTCGGCAGTGCAACGGATATTCGTGTCCCGCTTCTACGCGAGCGTAATACCAGAAATCACCGATACGTTCGGGCACGGACTCGTCTTCCTCCCGGACGCGACGACGCAGCTCCGAGAACAAACGGTCCTGCAGCCGAGTCCAGTTGCGAAACACGGCGTCGACGTAGGCGTTCACCTCGACT
>CAMYIN010000136.1 GCA_947258495.1 uncultured Gammaproteobacteria bacterium | reverse complement strand
GCGAAGCTTGATTACAAGCTGCGCGAGGAACGGCGCGACGAACTGCCGAAACTGTTCCAGGACTCGGGAGCCACCGTTGTGTACGCCACCAGCGAGCCGCTGGAGGCCCTGATGCTGGGAGGATACACGGCGACGCTCGAGCAGGGGCGCGTCATCGAGTACGGGCCCACCGTCCAGCTATACCGCACACCGACGACGCTGGCCAGCGCCAAGGTGTTCTCCGATCCGCCCATCAACACGGCGCCGGTGCAAAAGCATGGGCACACCTTCTTTCTTACGGAGACCGTGAACTGGATGGTTCCGTCTGCTTATGAGGACCTCGCCGACGGGACCTACACCATCGGCGTACGCCCGCATCATCTGACCATAAGCCCCAGGGACGACGACGCGGTAAAAGTGCGCGCCAGGGTCCTGGTGGCGGAGATCAGCGGCTCGGAGAGCATCGTCCGCGCCGACGTCGAGGGAAACCAGTGGGTTTCCGAATCCCACGGTGTGCATCCGTTTGAAGTGGGCGATTCCGCGGAACTGTTTCTGCACGTAGGGCGCTGCCTCTATTTCGATAGAGAAGGCAGCCGTATCGGTCATCAGGTGGATACCGCTGCCCGGAGTTGAGACGAAGGGATCAGCCCCCGATGGCGAAGATCAGCTTTCACAAAGTCATGCACAGCTACATGGCGCGCCCCGCCGGGTTGGAAGACTACGCCTTGAAGGAAATCAACGCCGTCTGGCAGGACGGCGGCGCCTACGCCTTGCTGGGCCCGTCGGGTTGCGGCAAGACCACGCTGCTGAACATCATCTCCGGCCTGCTGGTGCCCACCCAGGGCCGGGTCCTGTTCAACGATACGGACGTGACCGAGGTGCCCACCACCGAAAGGCATATCGCACAGGTGTTTCAATTCCCGGTGGTCTACGACACCATGTCGGTGTTCGACAATCTGGCGTTTCCGTTGCGCAATCGAGGCGTCCCCGAGGTAAGGGTCAAGCAGCGTGTGGAGGAAATCGCAGGCATGCTCGACCTCGATGCCTCGCTGCAGCGCCGGGCATCGGGATTGACCATGGACGGGAAGCAGAAGATATCGCTCGGCCGCGGCCTGGTTCGCGACGACGTCAACGTCATTATGTTCGACGAACCGCTCACCGTGATCGATCCGCACCTCAAGTGGCGCCTGCGCTCGAAATTGAAGGAGCTCCACCAGCGGCTCGGTCTGACGATGATCTATGTGACCCACGATCAGACCGAGGCGCTCACCTTTGCCGACCAGGTGGTGGTCATGTACGAGGGCACGGTGGTGCAGGTGGGCACGCCGGTAGAGCTGTTCGAGCGCCCGCACCACACGTTTGTTGGCCATTTTATCGGCTCGCCGGGCATGAACGTCCTGCCCTGCGAGATCGTCGACGGAACGGTGCGGTTCGCGGGTCACGCGATTACGACTGCGTCTGCGGAAAAGCCCGGCAGCGATGTTCGGGAGATCGAAGTCGGCGTGCGTCCGGAATTCGTGCACTTCGACGAGCACGGCTTCCCCGCGGAGGTGGTCAAAGTGGACGACCTCGGCCGCTACCGCATCGTCGAAGCGCGTGTTGACGGGCATCGCCTGAAGCTGATCGTGGAGGAGGGCGCAGACATCCCGAGCGAGAACCCCTGCATATCCTTTGACCCTGCGGCGACGTGGATCTACGCAGACGGCTGGGTCGTGAACTAGTCGTGATCAAAGATGAATAAGACGACGAATCAGAAAGCGTGGTGGTTTGTCTTTCCGGTGGTCGTGCTGGTGGCGTTCAACGCCCTCATTCCCCTGATGACCGTGGTCAACTACTCGGTGCAGGAGACCTTCGGCGACAACGTGTTCTTCTGGGAGGGAGTGAAGTGGTTCGAGCAGGTGCTCAACTCGGACCGCTTTCACGCCTCCTTCCTGCGCCAGCTCGCATTTACCGGCATGATCCTGGTGATCGAGGTGCCGCTGGGCATCGGCGTGGCGCTGTCTATGCCGCGCAAGGGACCCTGGGTGTCCGTGTGCCTGGTGCTCATGGCGCTGCCCCTGCTGATACCGTGGAACGTGGTCGGCGCCATGTGGAACATCTTCGCCCTGCCGGACACCGGCCTGCTCGGGCGCGGCATCAACGCGCTCGGCATCGACTACAACTTCACCCAGCAGCCCGTATCCGCCTGGTTGACGACGGTGCTGATGGACGTCTGGCATTGGACCTCGCTGGTGGTGCTGCTGGCCTACGCCGGGCTGTGCTCCATCCCCGACGCCTACTATCAGGCGGCCAAGATCGACGGCGCGGGCGCCTGGTCGGTGTTCTGGCGTATCCAGCTCCCGAAGATGAAGCGGGTGCTCACCATCGCCATCCTGCTGCGCTTCATGGACAGCTTCATGATCTACACTGAGCCTTTCGTGCTCACCGGCGGTGGACCGGGCAACACCACGACCTTCCTCTCCATCGATCTGGTGAAGATCGCGCTGGGGCAGTTCGACCTCGGTCCGGCGGCCGCCATGTCGCTGATCTACTTTCTCGTCGTCCTCCTCGTTTGCTGGGTGTTCTACACCCTGATGATGCGCCACGAGGAGAAATGATGAAGACCCACAAGTGGCTGGTGCCGACGCTCTACATCGTGTTCCTCATGCTGCCGATCTACTGGCTGCTGAACATGTCGTTCAAGACCACTAACGAGATCCTGGGAACGTTTTCTCTGTGGCCGCTGGATTTCACCCTCGACAACTACCGCAAGATCTTCACCGACCCAACCTGGTACAACGGTTATCTCAATTCCATCGCCTACGTCGTGATGAACACCGTGATATCCGTGTCCGTGGCCCTGCCGGCGGCCTACGCCTTCTCGCGCTACCGCTTCCTCGGCGACAAGCATCTGTTTTTCTGGCTGCTCACCAACCGCATGGCGCCGCCTGCGGTGTTTGCCCTGCCGTTCTTCCAGCTTTATTCGGCCATCGGCTTGTTCGACACCCACATCGCTGTGGCGCTGGCGCACTGCCTGTTCAACATTCCCCTGGCGGTGTGGATCCTGGAGGGTTTCATGTCGGCGGTGCCGAAGGAGCTGGACGAGACCGCCTATCTCGACGGCTACTCCTTCTGGCGCTTCTTTCGCAAGATCTTTATACCCACCATCGCCGCCGGCATCGGCGTGGCCGCGTTCTTCTGTTTCATGTACTCCTGGGTGGAACTGCTGCTGGCCAAGACCCTGACCTCGGTGGCGGCGAAGCCGATCGCCGCCACCATGACGCGCACCGCCAGCACCGCCGGCTACGAGCTGGGTCTGCTGGCGGCGGCGGGCACCCTGACCCTGGTGCCGGGCGCCTTCGTGATCTATTTCGTCCGCAACTACATCGCCAAGGGCTTCGCCCTCGGTCGGGTATAGGTTAAGGGGAGCGCATTATGGACCTGTCGTGGATGGCGTGGACCTGGCCCACCGCGGCGTTCTTTATCTTTATCCTTGCCTGTCTCGTCGGCATGGGCGTGTGGGAGCACTTCGCGCCGGGCGGCGCGCCGCGCCGCGGCATACTCGGTCTCGACACCACCCGAGGCGACCGCCTGTTCATCTCGCTGCTCGGCAGCGCCTTCATCTTCCTCGGCTGGCTCGGTTTCTTCGGCACGCCGCTGTGGGGGGCGCTGATCGTCGCCGTCGTCTACGGCTTTGTGGTGTTCAAGTGGGTCTAGGCCTGGACGGTATGTCGTTTAGGCTTACGGTGAAAGCCGGAGCGGGAAAAGATCTCCCGGACACGCCGTGTATACGTCCGTGTAGGCTCGGTGCCGGCATCCCTGCCGGCAACGGTCCGGTATATCTGTCCCCGCTCCGGCGCCTTTATGTCGTGTGATGGCTACCGACACCGCGGTATGGGCGAAACCGATAAATATTCCAACGTAGGTTCATGACTATGGGCGAGTTCATCCTCAGTATCGATCAGGGCACCACCAGCAGTCGCGCCATCCTGTTCAACGCGCACGGCATGCCGGTGCGCTCGGCGCAGCGCGAGTTTACGCAGCACTTCCCCCGCCCCGGCTGGGTCGAGCACGACCCGGAAGAGATCTGGGAGACCACGGTGGCGGTGTGCCGGGAGGCGCTGAGCGGGGGCGAGAAGGCGATCGCGGTCGGCATCACCAACCAGCGTGAAACGACCATCGTCTGGGACCGCGAAAGCGGGCGTCCGATCCACCCTGCGATCGTGTGGCAGGACCGGCGCACCGCGGACCGCTGTCGCATATTGCGCGAGCGCGGTTTCGAAGACGCGATCGCGGAAAAGACCGGGCTCATTATCGATCCGTATTTTTCCGGGACCAAGATCGCGTGGCTGCTCGACGAGGTCGAAGGCGCACGGGATCGCGCCGAGGCCGGACGCCTCGCCTTCGGCACCGTGGACAGCTTCCTCATCTGGCGCTTGACCAACGGGGCGGTGCACGCGAGCGATGCGACCAACGCGGCGCGCACCATGCTGTTCAATATCCATACCCAGGAGTGGGACGAGGAACTGCTGCAGCTCCTGCACGTGCCGCGCGCGCTCTTGCCGGACGTACGGGACTGCGCCGCCGATTTCGGCAACACGACGCGCGAGAGCATTGGCGTCGAAATTCCCATTGCCGGTGTCGCCGGCGATCAACAGGCGGCGACCGTGGGCCAGTGCTGCGCCTCGCCGGGCATGGTCAAGAGCACCTACGGCACCGGTTGCTTCGCAGTGATGAATACCGGCGACAAGCCGGTGCGTTCGCAGAACGGCTTGTTGACCACGATTGCTTACCGCCTCGACGGCACGCCGACCTACGCCCTGGAAGGCTCCATCTTTGTCGCCGGCGCCGCGGTGCAGTGGCTGCGCGATCAGTTGAAGATCATCAGCGCGGCCGCGGACACCGAGGCCCTGGCGCGCGGTCTCGCCGACAACGACGGCGTGTATCTGGTGCCCGCCTTTGTGGGTCTCGGCGCTCCCTACTGGAACCCCGACGCGCGCGGCGCGCTGTTTGGACTGACGCGCGACACCGGTATCGCCCACTTCGCGCGCGCGGCCCTGGAATCGGTCTGCTACCAGACCCACGACCTGGTCGTCGCCATGGCGAGCGACGCGGACGCGGACATCGCCTCCATCCGTGTGGACGGCGGCATGGTCGCCAACGATTGGATGCTGCAGCTGCTCGCCGATATCCTCGACGTGGCCGTGGAACGCCCCACCGTGACCGAGACTACCGCGCTGGGAGCGGCCTACCTGGCTGGTCTGCAAGCGGGGGTATTCGATTCCCCGGCGGCGTTTTCTTCCCAGTGGCAGCTCGATCGGCGATTCGAGCCTGCCATGCCGGACGCCGATCGCCGGCGTCTGCTGCAGGGATGGAAAAACGCGGTCGACGGCGTGAATACACTCACCACTGTTTGATGCTTGGTATTCGAAGCCGCAGGTCCCATCGACGAAGTAGTTTGCACCAGTTCACTATTCAAATTCGACGCGCCCCCCCTCGGAACGCCGAGTACTCGCTACTGGATAAGATTTTCATTCAACTCAACAAACTGCATAAGGAGAGATCCATGAAAATCAGCACGAAGTTCCTCGTTTTCTCGACGATAAGCCTCGGAATGCTCTGTCTCGTCCTCACATACGGTTTGTTTAGTCGAACCGCGACCGCCCAGATCGGAGACGACGCCAACGTCATAACCCATATGACCGGGGGTTCCGACGCGGTGTGGATCGCGACAGAAGACCAGCGGCTCATCTACTGCTGGTTCCAGACCAGTGCCGCGCGCCCGGACACGCAGGCAAACTGCCGGGTGATGGACCGTTTCCGCGTGAACGTGATGCGTTAGTACATTCGCCGCAAAGCCTTTAATGGCCGGGATCGGCGTGCGCCCAGCGCTGGAGCGGGTGCGGAACGTCGTTTCCTCGTCAAGCAAATGGTTATTGGGGTCGGTCGATTTCGTCGGAGGACGTTTGCTGCGTTCAGGGCGCCGTACGTTACCTGATATCGTCGAACTTTTGGTCGAGTCACCCTGGAATGTTACGCTTGCCCCTCGATAAAATCTTTTACGAGCCGTGACTACTGCCACTAAAGAGGGGATACAGACGACCCACGCCGGGCGGCCGACTCATCAGGCGGCGAGGAAAGTCGCTGACTTCCCAGATACAGATCAAATACGCTTGGAGCGGATCCTGTAGGATCGGTTGCGGTTTGAACAACTGCTGGCGGACATCTCGGCCAAGTTACTAAGCTCCAATCTCGACCAGATCAATGAGTCTATTCCCCTCGCGTTGGAACAGATATCGGAATTCATGGGATCGGACGTGTCTACCTTTCTGCAGTCGGACCCGGACACCGGGATACTTCGGCACACTCATCAATGGGTCGCTCCCGAAATGAACTATGATCTAGATTTCACCGCTCAAGATTTCGACCTGCAGAACTCCGCTCCGTGGGTAGCGAAAGAATTGCCTAAGGGAGAACCAATAGTCATTTCGTGTCTCCATGATTTCCCTGAAGAAGCGGCTGAGGAAAGGTCGATTTGCCAAAACACCGGCATCAAATCCGTTCTGTGGGTGCCGGTTTCGATCGATGGGCAGATGGTCGCTTGTATTGTGCTCAATACACTGCGGCGGGAAGTAGACTGGCCGGTTGACCCGGTTCAACGCTTAACGTTATTGGGCGAGATCTTTGCCAACGCCTTGCGCCGCGGACAGACGGAACTGGCATTGAACAATCAACTTGGCTTCGAACGAATGCTGGCAATGGTATCGGCGACGTTTGCTACGCTACCCTCGGATGAGATCGATGCGTCGATCAACGGCGCGCTGCGAACCATCGGTGAGTTCATGGCCGTGGACCGGGTGACGGTAGGCCAGTTTTCGGACGACAAGAGTACCTTTCGGATCACCCACATGTGGACGGCGGCCGGCATCCCGCAGGACGATCTCGTGTTCGGGATAGTGCTCAGCGAATACCTTCTTTGGTTTACCAAGAGGATGCTGAGCGGCCGGCGCCTGGTGTTTAGGTCTATCGATGAATTACCAAGGCATGCTGTCAATGAGCGGGAATATATTGCAAGAACAGGGATCAATTCATCGGCGATAGTCCCGTTGACCATCGACGATTCAGTGATCGGTATGTTCGCTTTTGATACGGTTAGAAGTCAAACACGCTGGTCGGAAACCGTCTCGCGGCGGCTGCAGCTCGCCAGCGAAGTCATCGCCAATGCACTCAAAAGCAAGCAGATGGAGCGGCAACTACGAACCGCCTACGACGAAATCAAAAGTCTGAAAGAGCGTCTCGAAGCAGAGAACATTTATTTACGGAGAGAGGTTGAACTGGAAAGACCTCATGAGGGGATACTCGGTCACAGCGAAGCGATCAAGTCCGTGTTAGGCGAGGTCGAGCAGGTCGCGGAGACCGAGGCCAGCGTATTGATCTCGGGTGAGACCGGAACCGGGAAGGAATTCATTGCCCGGGCGATCCACAAGCAGAGCCGCCGCGAAAAAAATACGCTCGTAAAGGTGAATTGCGCGGCGTTGCCGGCGAGCCTGATCGAGGCGGAGCTCTTCGGACGCGAGAAAGGCGCCTATACCGGCGCCCTGTCCAAGCAGGTTGGCCGCTTCGAGCTGGCCCACGGTTCCACGATCTTCCTCGACGAAATCAGCGAATTGCCGTTCGAATTACAGCCCAAGCTGCTACGGGTCCTGCAGGAGGGCGAGTTCGAGAGACTGGGCAGCAGCAAGACCGTCAAGGTCGACGTACGTGTAATCGCCGCGACCAATCAGGACCTCGCCAAGGCGGTGCGGGAGGGGCGTTTTCGGGAAGACCTTTATTATCGGTTGAATGTGTTTCCGATTGAAGTGCCGCCGTTGCGGGACCGGCGTGGCGATATCCCATTGCTGGTTTGGGCATTCGTGCAGGTATATTGCGAGAATATTGGTAAAAAGATCGACGTGATCCACAAGTCGACAATGGAGGGGCTGCAGGCATACGATTGGCCGGGCAACATCAGGGAGTTGAGAAACGTCATCGAGCGGGCGATGATCCTGAGCATCGATAACGTCCTGAGGGTGGATTTTCCGCGCCAATCCGAGGAACTCGAGACCACCAATCTGACGCTGCAGAAGATGGAGAAGCGGCACATAGAGGGGGTATTAGAGCAGAGCGGCTGGCGAATCAGCGGCAAGCAGGGCGCTGCACAGCGATTGGGGCTCAAACCCACCACCCTGCGCTCGAGGATGGAAAAGCTGGGAATTCGCCGACCGACACCGTAAGAACTCGGGGCCTGGATCGGATTAAGACTTCTTTATATTGCTAGCGTTTACACTTGAGTTAAGGCTTCGGTGAGGGATTGCGTTAGCGCCGGCGCAGCGATACGTAGCTTTGCGTCCTCGGTCACCAACTTTGTACCCATGTTTTCCGCTGCGGCAAGGAAGCGAGCGTCATAGGCGGATACCACAAATTGTTGGGCAGTGCGAAGTGCAGCGATGTGTGGCACGTTGACCAGACCACGCATACGTGCCTCAGCTTCGTTCAACAGTTGCTCCGTTTGATTGCGGCTGAGATCTCCCATTCGTTGATACGTCACAATAATGTTACAGAACTCAACGAGCACAAAAGCCTCGCTGTACCATTCTGAGTCCTGCGCGTAAAGAGTCTGTGCTTCTTTACTGCGGTCGCCAGCGATCAACAGGTAGGCGAGAACGTTGGTGTCGACGACAATCAAGGCCTGGATTCGGTTAATCGCGCCCGGCGGCGATGGCTGTTTCGATGTCGCTGATCGTAAGCGGTCCGTGCTTTTTAAGGCGCACCGGTCTCGGAGCCCGCGTCGGCGCTTCCGTTTGTTGCAAGTTCGCCAGTCCAAGTTCCAGGAGCTGCGCTACGGTGTCCTTGAGTTTTTGATTTCGTTCCACCGCCCGCAATTTGATGCGCCTCATTAGTTGATCGGGTAGTTCAAATGTCGTTTTCATTCAGGTAGTATGCCATAAAAACAGCTTTATGGAAAAATGGTTATTTTGTAGATTTTTCTGGAAATCTGTTAACCGTCTTACGTCACTCGATTTCTCTCAGTGAGCATCAGAAGTTCCCACGTGCTGATCGGCGAGAGCCAAAGCTCATTCTTTTTGCTCCCGCGCGCCCGTGCGACACGCTGGCTCAGATGATGCGGCTCCAGCAAGCTTCATAGCCAAATGTGTGTGCCCAGAAGCAGCTTCACGAACGCAAGACTTCCCAATCGTCTTAATCGGTTGCTGGAGAGATGATGTCACCTTCGATTTTACCCGTTGACTCGAGCGCGCCTAGCCAGTACTCGGGCCTTGGCGCCGGAGGAGGAGGGACGATCTCGGCTACCCCTTTGCCAAACGGCGTGATCAGGACTGGCTTACGCGTCCGGCGCACTTTTTCCAGGACAGACAGACAGGTAGCCTTGAACTTCGAAACGACGATTTCTTCTATCGTCTTAATCTACTCTGGTCTAAGACCATGGACCAAGTAATACATTCCTGGGAATGTGGAATCGAAAGATCTTCAGCCTTCATGGGTATAGGCACTGTTATTCGTTTAATCCACGCGCCACCATCGCGGCACAATTCTGAAGCCACAGGACACATTAACACCAACTCCCTGCAGAGCAGCCGTCCTAGCTTCACGCAGAAGCTAATATATGCTAGCATCTGCTAGCAGATGAACACATGTCCATGCACCCAGGAGAAACGCACGATGGCGGTCGTCCAGATCAGCGCACGTATTGATGAAAGACTGAAAGACGCGGTTGAACAGTACTGTAAATCGCGAGGCATCGTTATGAATCATTTTATACAAGAGGCGCTCCTCGATCGTCTGGAGGAGCTCGAAGACATCGAGGATTTAAAGACCATCCGCCACGAGCCAACTCGTCCTCTTTCGGAAGTACTGGCGGAGCTCGAACTCGATGGCAAGATTTGATATCGAGATTTCACGTACCGCGGAGAAACAGCTCAAGAAGCTCCCGCAGGCGGATCAGCGGCGCGTCGTGAACGCTATACGTGACTTGGCTGATGCGCCGTTTCCCAAAGGCTCACGGAAACTTATCGGCTACGAGGACGTATACCGAATCCGAGTTGGTCGATACCGCATCCTTTACAGTGTTCTGGAACAAAAACTGATTATCATCGTACTCAAAATCGGTCATCGCAAAGATATCTATCGCTAACTCCGCAAGACATAACGGCGCCCGGCAGGATAAGAATCGAAAACAAAGACAATCTCGCCACCCATCAATTTTCTCCTGACAAAAGTCGCGGTTACTGACGTTAATACATTGGCTTGGAAGAACAGGTGGGCGAAACGGACATTAATGAGTAACTCCTCGCCGGATTGCCGAGGTTTATGCGAGGAGTCGCGGAGCGCGTTCTTGAACTCTCCAAGTGCGTTCACGCAAAGCGAAGATACGCTGTCAAGCTTGGCGTCATTATCCGTGGACGAAGCGGTGGAACTGGACGATCGACCGAACCGCGAGCAGGACTATCCCGCCTATTTCAAACGCGCGGAGGTGTGTCTCCACACCCGCACGTCTAAGCCGATTTTACGTTCAAATCCATATATCTCGTTCAATTCGATATATTGTGTACCCACTTAATGACCGTCGAGCCACTGCTGCATTAGTCGCTTGATTTGAGTTTGGTACTTAACGTTTTCCAGTTCGCATTTCCGGCGAAAGCTGATCAGCAGTGATTCCGGAATCTTGATGCTAATCAATTTAGATTTATTAGATGGTGAATGCATGAGTCGGAAACTCTCCAGGTATTCCAGGATCGCCTCGGTTTTAACATTCCTGCATCGCTCGAGATACTCGTCGTTGAAATACTGTACCGGTCTCATATAAGTTTCTCCAAAGCCTTGATATCTTCCAGATCCTGTGGGCGCTTCGATCGCGTTTTCATCGCGATTAGATCGGGGATCGCAACGACGCGAATGTTCATACCAAATGCCTTCTTGGTGACTACACGAAGCTTGTTTACGTCTTCGATAATGACGATGTCCACGACCTCGAGCGGATTATGCGGATGGATGAACGACCAAGCCGAGAGGTTGCGGTTAGTGACATACTCCTCGCGAAAGGTGAACACGTCTTGTGCCGTAAGTGGCAATCGGGACGTCAAGCCGAGTTCTCCCAACGCTTTTTCCGACCGGCTATATGCCGTCTTCGACAAACCGATTGCGATATCGATGTCTACGGTCCCGCGTATGGCGCCATGTAGCGCCACCGCGTATCCACCGACGAGCGCATATTTGACCCGATATTTCTCGAGTGCATTAACAACTCGCTTTAAGAACATATTTTGAGTATATACCAGTATATATCTTTTATCATCAGCGGCAGTCGCTTCCGGGAGTTTCTTTACTCGATACCGGTACGACACGGAGAAAAGGGGCGCGGGGATTGCCGGATCGAAGCCCTGGGGCGTCCCGTACGTTACCCATTTCTGGTGTGCCGGACGGGTGGTCAAGCCCTTTGGGCGTGTTTGGTTTCAGAAGCCCGTAGTGGCGAACGCGTCGGTGCACACAATAGCAACAAACGATATTTCGTAAGCGTTACGAAATATCGTCAAAACGGCCCTGCGTTTCGCTTCGCATCTTTGTCAAAGCACCAAGTACTTTCGCTAACCGGATCAGTCAGTTACTCTATTTCGCGCGCTTAGGCCGCTTGATGGAACGGGTCTTGCGTAGCAATTGCCATGGACATGCGGTCAACGACGTATGAAGGCGCAGAACACCGGTGATTGTGGCCACGCTGGGAATCCGTGTCGCGCCGGAAAACACAAGGCGCGCGATGCAGGTGATCCTGCCGTTGCTGGGCCCCACGCACACGGAATCGGGTTGCCTTAGCTGTGACCTCTATCAAGGAACTGAAGACGACGGGTCCCTTATTCTGATAGAGCGATGGGAATCGTTACCGGACCTGGAACGCCACATTCGTTCGGATCGTTACCACAAGGTCCTGGCCTGGATAGAGATGTCCACCGAACCGCCAGAGATACGTTTTGATTTTGTGTCGGAAACCCGAGGGTTCGAAATGCTCGAAGCAGTCCTTGGCTGACGACAGTCCTCAATCCGGATCGCAAGATTCAAGTCCGCGGTTCGTCCATGAGCATTTATTCGCAGAAAGCGAAATACGAACATGAGCGCTAAACGGTCGATATCGAAAGGTTGCTGCTCGATGATCGCCTTGCTCTTCGTTCAACCTGCTTACGCGCAGGCGGCCACTGAGTCCGATCTCGCCAAAGCTACGCAGAACCCAGTCAGCGATCTGATCAGTTTGTCGTTTCAAAACAATGCAAACTTTGATGTTGGACCGCAGCAGAAGACTCAGAATATTTTAAATATCCAGCCGATCTAGCCTGTGTCGCTGAACGAAAACTGGAATCTGATTACTCGCACTATCGTCCCGATCGTCTCAAACCCGGGATTGGTACCGGGCCAAGATCGAACCAATGGACTTGGTGACACGACCTTCACCACCTTCTTCTCTCCCCGAAAACCCAGCACGTGGATTTGGGGCGCCGGGCCGGTGGTATTGCTGCCGACGGCCTCTGACGATGTGTTGGGGTCTGACAAGTGGGGATTCGGCCCGTCTGTTGTGGTCCTGACGATGCCCGGTAGTTGGGTGATCGGGTCTCTGTTCAGCAATGTGTGGTCGGTCGGTGGCTCTGGTGATGCAGATGTCAATCTCTTTACCTGGCAATATTTCGTCAACTACAACATGCCTGGGGGCTGGTATTTAAGTTCGGCGCCGATAATGACCGCCAATTGGGAGGCGGACAGCGGCAACAAATGGACAATTCCTGTAGGCGGAGGCGGCGGAAAGATCTTTCGCATTGGCAAACAACCTATGAACGCGTCGGCGCAGGTGTTCTACAACGTAGACAAACCGGAATTCGGCGCGGACTGGACCTTGAGAATGCAGCTGCAGTTGCTCTTCCCCAAGTCGTGAGAGCGGGAGCAGCGGGTCATCAGGATAATCCACGCGTGGGTGCGGTTTCTTTCGCAGTTTGCAACCTGCAACACTTGAAGTAATTAGACGGAGATTACAGAGATGAGGCTGAAGAAACTGACAATGTTTATAGCCCTAAGTGGTCTGTTAATGCCGCTGACGAGTACTGCTCGCGCGCAATCGGAGAGATGGTCGTTTCAGTTGGCTCCGTTGTGGCTTTGGGCGGCCAATATCCAAGGCACCTCGACCCTCGGCCCAGTGACCGCACCGCTGGAGCTCGATTTCAGGGACGACGTATTGGAAAACCTAGACGCGGTATTCACCGTTCATTTTGAGGGGCAGCGGGGCGACTGGGGGTTCCTGACGGAGTACATGCATGTCGGACTGGATCCCAGCGCCGAAACCAGAGGGCCAACGATCGATGTCGATTTTACCGCCGATATTGGTGAGCTCGGCGTAACCTACCGCGCGAGCGATAAGATTGAGGTGCTCGGTGGGGCGCGATACACATCGATGGAGATTGATGTAGATATCGTGGGTGGTCCAAAAGCCGGACTCGCCGACGAGAGCTGGTGGGACGGTTTTATCGGCGGGCGCTTGACAGTACCGCTGTCCGATCGTTGGAAATTCGTGGCAAGGGGTGATGTCGGTGCCGGGGACTCGGATCTGGTCTGGAACGTCGCGGCTCACTTCGATTACCGCTTTAACCAGACCTTCACCGGTTTCGCAGGCTACAGGATTCTTGATTACGATTTCGAGTCGGGAAGCGGTCGAAACCGGTTTGGATTCGACGGGTCAATCGAGGGAATTATCGCCGCGGTGGTTATTAGTTGGGGCGGCGCGCCCTAGTGTGAAAACAATAGTCCACCGCTAAGATCCGCCAGAGACTCCTGATGCAGTGGGCTCGAAAGCGATTCTTAAAGTAGCGTTTGCTGTCCTGCTGTCGGGGTAGACGTAGTAGCAACTGGTTCAATGCAAATCGAAGTCTGGAACAGGAGCAGTGACTATGAACAAGTTAATTTCGTTATTACTAAGTATGATGTTCACGATAGCACTGACGTCAAGCGCGTACGCTGCCGGGGGCATGGCGAAAGGTCCTAACGTCGCGGCCCCGGATCGTTATGTCTATTACCCCGGCACCGAGGTGCTGGCCAAAGACGAGGTCCGTGTCATCGCCTGCGGCACCGGCATGCCGGATGCGCGCTGTGAGCAGCTGCGACAGCAGATCGACGATTTAAGAGGCAAACCCCAGCGTAGAAAAGCCGCGAGTGATCGTTATCGAATCGAGTGTCTGAATAAGCGTTAAGCGGTGGTGCTCTGCCGAACAGCCCGAAGGGGGCCATAATGATACGATTTATCAATTGCATAAAACGTCGCAAAGACGTTTCCATCGACGATTTTCGCAAGTACTGGAACAGCCGGGAATTCGAAGACCTACTCCAGCAGGTCGTCGATATCACCAAGCCTGAAAGCGTTTCCAGGAATCTGACCCTGGATGTGGACGCCAATTTGATGATCCGGGAAGAACGAGGCAGCCGCGAGCCGTTCGATGGCATCATCGAGTTCTGGTGGCAGAACGGCAGCGAACTTATGGACCTGTACAATTCCGAGGCGGCCAGAGAAATTCGAAAGAAAATATTGGCCTTCCAGAAACAATTTGTCGATCTTTCCGAATCGAGCGCGTTTTTTACCGAATTCCATTAACACGTAAAGCGAGAAAGATTAGGTATGGGCAGAACTCTAAAAGGGATAATCCGCAATTGAGTCCGAATCTGATTCCCAGATAGTCCGCTCAGCACACAAAGACTTAGCGGATACTCTCCCCCTCGTGCATGAGGTGAAAGACATTATTTATCCCTTCCAGGAGCATGGTGTGTGTTGGCATTCAACGGACCGGACCCCGGATTGTCTCGATCTGCCCTGTATGTAGCCGTCACCGGGCACGGATTCGGCCACGCGGCGCGTGCCGCTGCGGTGGCCGCCGCGGTTCGACAACGGCGGCCGCAGACGACACTGATCTTTGTCACCACGGCACCGCGCTGGTTGCTGGAGGTCTACTGTCCGGACGGATTTGTTTACCGCCGGCGCACTCTGGACGTGGGCGTGGTGCAGTCGGACAGCCTGAAGATGGACAAGATCGCCACGCTGCACGCGCTGCGGCGGCTGCGCGAGCAGGAGCCCAGCATCGTCGCCGAAGAGTCGGCGTTCATTCGAGAAAATAATGTGGGATTGGTACTGGCGGATATTCCGCCGTTGGCGGGCGCCATTGCGAAGGCCGCGGGCGTTCCCTGCTGGATGATGGGTAATTTCGGTTGGGATTTCATTTATCGCGACTGGGGTGGGGAATTTCACGACATCGCGGACTGGAGCGGCGAACTATATCGCACCTGCGAGCGGCTGTTTCGCCTGCCCATGCACGAACCCATGCGTGGGTTCCCGGCAATCAGCGATGTGGGACTGACCGGCGGTGTTCCGCGCTGTTCGCCAGACGAGCTGCACACGCGTTTCGGGTTAAGTGCGATTCGCGAACAGAATGTGCTGTTGACCTTTGGAGGACTCGGACTCGACGCCGTTCCCTACGCCAATCTACATCGATTCCCCGACTGGCGGTTCATCACGTTCGATACCCACGCTCCAGCACTACCGAATTTGATTCGAGTCACGGATCGGTCTTTGCGTCCCGTGGATTTCATGCCCGCATGTGGATTGGTGTTATGCAAGCCCGGGTACAGCACGGTGTCCGAGGCGCTCATGTCGGGCACGCCGATCGTCTCGCTGACGCGCGAAGACTTCGCGGAATCGCCGTTCATCATTGCCGGTATACGGGACCACGCGCGTCATCGCTTCGTCACCGCCGATGAGTTTTTTCGGGGCGATTGGGAATTCCTGCGTCGATCTTTGCAGTCCCCCGTACGCAGCGACCCGCCCACAGCGGACGGCAACGATGCGGTCGCCCGAGCTGTCGCCGAATTCTAGCAGACGCTTCTGTTGTAAAGTGCCGAGTCCGTTGAGGCCGTTCGACACGCGTCAGAAAAAGTTTCCGTTTCGTCTAAAGATCGGCTTCGCGTGCAGTGCACGGCGATAATCCTCAATAGAATAAACCGTTCCTTGTTTATCGCGTAACAAAACCCCGTGCGCGAGCACGGGGATGGACGCGATGCCCGCAGGGTATCGTGCGGGCCACGGACGAGGTCGGATGCGGCTCTGCCGACAGACGGCCGAGTCCAGTGTATTCCGGTGTAGCCGGGATGATTCCCCGCGCGTAAGCGCGGGGAGATTCAATTTTTCAACCTTGGAGATAGCCCACAACCATGCAAGCAAGCGTCAAAGCTCTTTCCATCGCAGCGGTCATGTGCGTGTTTTCCACTGTCAGTGTCGCCGATTCCAACGCTCCCGCTAAGCTCGTCGAGTCCTCAGTCAGCACCCTGCAATCGTTCCTGCAGGACGAGAGTGCGGACTGGTTTCGCGGTCACCTCCGGAACGCCATGGCGATAATGATCATCCCGTCTATGATCAAGGCGGGCTTCGTCCTCGGGGCGGGTGGGGGCGACGGCGTACTCGTGGCGCGCGATCCGAAGACCGGTACGTGGAGTCAGCCCGGGTTTTATCAAATCGGTGGATTCAGCGTCGGCGCGCAAATCGGTGGAAAAAAATCGCGGGTGATACTCATCGTTCGAACCGAGCGCGGACTCGAATCTTTTCTGCAGACAACCGGAAAACTGGGCGCCGGTGGCGCCATCGCGGTAGGTTCGGTTGGATCCGGCGCGGCAATGAACACCGCCGCCGATATACTGACTTTCTCGAGATCGAAAGGAGCGTTCGCGGGCGTGTCGCTGGAAGGGTCGACGGTGGGCGTCCACAACGAGTTCAATCACGCGTACTACGGGAAAACCGTGTCACCGAGAGACATACTGATAAACCGGACGGTGACGAATGTGGCGTCGGACCGGTTGACAACGGTGCTCAACGCAATTCGTTGATTGACGCGTCAATCAATTCCGGCTGATCCACGGTCGCCGTGGACCAAAAGTTAAACTCGGGCCTTCGTCTCGTCGTAACGGTCCTTACGACTCGATTACATCGACTGCATGACACGCAACATCCGCTGTCTCGTGCGCTCGTCCGGCAAGCGCCCAAGGCCTGCGGACAAGTTGTCCACGGCGTGTTTGGGGTTGGCGGTTTCCGTTATCGCGCAAGTGACGGCGGGGTGCGCAAGTATATATTTCAATGAAAACTGGGCCCAGCTTTCGCAGTCGAAATCGGCCGCCCACGCCGGTAATGCTTTGCCCTTGACCAGAGAAAAATATTGTCCGTTGATGAAGGGGCGATTGGTAATGACGGCAATGCCTTGATCCTGCGCGAGGGGGAGTAATCTTTCCGCGGATTCCGGTTCCAGCATGGAATAATTGACCTGCACGAAGTCAATGGTGCCGGTTTTCATCAGGGCTATGAGCGGCTCGTAATACTGCTTGCGCGATATGGCGACGCCGAGGAATCGGGTCATGCCCGCCTCTTTCCACTTGCGCATGGCGCGCCACTCCTTGTTCAGATCACTCGGTCGTCGGAGCTGCAGCAGATCGAGCGGTTTCTTTCCCTGGACGTCCTGGGACTGCTCGACGTATTGCAGGCCGGCCTGTTCGTCCACCGGATCGATATTGGTGCCCAGAAACAGTTGGTTTCGGATTTGTTTCTCCTGCATGACCTCGCCGAGGGTAAACTGGCTCTGCCCCCCGGTGTCGATGAAACGTCCCCCGAAATCCATCAACACCTGCAACAAGGCGTGGGTGACGTCGATATCGCCGTTGCGGAATGCCTGGGAATTTCCGAATCCGACGATCGGAAGCTCCTCCCCGGTAGAAGGAACACGGCGCGTCGGCAGCCGGTGTTGTGGGCCGGGCTGCTTTGCCCGGAGCACCACCGGTAAAGACATGCCGGCGACGACCATGGAGGCGCTGCACAGAAACTCTCTGCGATTCATCATCGTTGTTATCCTCAATAGTGGGTCCCCTCATAGGTTTCGCACCACACGATAAAGTTCAATTTTTCGCTTCGTGGGGCTTGCGATGCGGGACACCACGGAGATCAGAGATTCCGGCTGCACGATATCTGTCACCGCCAGCCGACGCTTCGTGCCCACGCCCGTTGCCTTCTTCGATAGTCGTCGAAATCTTCAGGCGGCAGACCCCCTTCGGCCTCGACTTCCCGTCTGTGGCGCACTAAATCCACGGCGAAAGGCACCAAACCCGCGGATCTGCGTCTCGCGTCGAGTCCGGCCGGGTCTTCGACCTCACAGGAGAGCTCGCCGTATTCGTTCCAGTCCAGGACCGTGCCATAAACCTGCGGTTTGCCTTCGTTGAAACGGATACGGTCCGTGAGAAACGCCAGGTGTTTTCCGGGGGCTTCTCCGCCGGCCGCCGCCAGCGCGGCGAGGAACTTTCGCTGTAACCACGGCGTGCAATTTGCGTGTTGAGCGATGAGCCAGGCAGCGCGACCTCCGTCGACGCCCGCCAGGGCGAGGCCGGGCCAGCCGTGCTGCGCAATGATCGCATCCAGCCGTCTCGCGTTCTCTACGTGCACACGCCGCATTTCGGGGTGGTATTCGCCATGAAGTTTCCCCTGTTTCAACAGCCGCGATCGCATATCGCTATCGCGCTGCTGCAGCGACAACAATTCACGGGCCAGCTTTCGCTTCATATTGGGCTCTGGGGACGCTTCAATTCCGCCAACTGCCGCTTCAATTCCCGCGCCGCCATCGCGTAGCCGCCGTTGGACGCATCGAGGAAATGGACATGGTCCTTGTCGTAGTCGGTAATCATGCAGGTTATGAGTGAAGAGGGCGCCGCGTATATGCCGAACACCAATTGTTGCCTGTGTCGATATCCTTTCAGAACTTCACGTAATTGCGCACGTTGTGCCTCGGTGCCCGAGATCACCATGCGCAGGGTCTCATCGAATTTTCGGTAGTCCGTGTTGCGTATCAGGTTGCGTTTATACTGCCCCCAATCTGCGGATTCGGTTTTCACGCCCCGTTTCATGAACCAGGCGCCGACGATGCGCAATGCCTGGAGCTTCCACATATAGATCATCCGAAACGGTTTGGGTCGAAACGCGGTTCTGACTCCGGCCTCCACGGATAGCAGCGCAGGGGATCGGGTCAGCGTCATGTTGTCTGCCCGCAATGGATGGTAGCGCCTCTCGGTGCCGTAGATTCGATCTATATGCTTCAACAATGCCCGATACATGCGGTTTCTTTCCGATAGATCGTTCTCCAAGACCCGTACCATCAGCGTGATGGTCTCTTCGTGAGGACTGGGGATTTCATTCCATCGGCATTCAAATCCTGTGAATATATACTCTTTGCCTTTTTCTTCCTCGGCGACCAGAAACGGATTGTTCGGCCTCGTGTCCTTGACCAACATTTCTGCATAGGAAAGGCCGTCACCCATGAATACCGCCTGCTGGTAGTCGGGATGGGGCCGATACTTTGCTATCAATACTTCGCGGCCGGCGTTGCGTATTTGCTTCAACGGGACTGACCCGATACGTAACTCGAGTCTGAAACATTCGGCCGCTAAGGTTCTTGCAGCCGCGAGCGCCGACAGCACCGATTCTTTTGTCGCTGTCGGGACGCAGGCCGCGGCCCCGTCGCCACCGAAAACATACGGAACCTGGAACGGTTTTGCCGCGTTCGCCATAGCGACGATGGACGCGACACCGATGGCGTTGACCTGTTTGTATTCTCCTCTCTCAATCGCCCGCGTCGAATTTTTTACGTCCGTGATGACGACGTCCCAATCGTCCGGGAGCGATCGGTAGAAACCGGTATCGGGAAACGCCACGAATTCGGAAAATGCTGGAAGCCGCTCGTAAAAAACTTCCGTGCCGGTCGCCGTCACCGCTGTGCCTCGATGCACGCTGATTGCGCTTTAGAGCGGTGGGCGTAACGCGAACGGCTGCGCGTGCAAGCGGAGCGGTGGAGGTGCGGCGGGTATAGTCGTTCGCAGCACGCCTCAGAAGGACGCCAGTTGTTGATTCGTCGGTTCGGCACAGCAGTACCAGGGTTCCGACAAATGTGGTACGAGCTCTGCCGAGGAACGGGGCGGCAAAACGGGCACGGGTCGGTCTGCGGCGCGGTGCGCGAGACGCCAGATCTCCGCGAACGTCTCGGCGCGCGAAAGCCCGTTTTGTTCGGCCCGGGCCGCGCAGGCCTGCACGGCTTCTTGGAGCGCATCTACCCGATGGTCGGCGTGGCCCCAGGGGTAGCCCAGCGTATTCGAATCGAAGTCGCGTAATCGTTTTTCGAATCCTTCCAATTTCAAGAGGTGGGAGCCTCGCGGCACCAGCAAGCGAATGGCTAACTGAATCGGAGGGACGCTATCGACGAGCCCCAGTTCGGCGATGGTCCGCAACAGATCGAGATAGCCGTCCAGGGACGTCCACGGCGTGAAGGCGACAAACGTCGGCGTCAGGCTGATGCCCGTATTCCGCAGTAGGCGGACCGCGGTGACGAAATCGTCTTTCGTGTGGCCCTTGTTGAGATGCGCCAGCACGCGGTCGTCGACGGACTCCACCGCCGAGGTGATGAACAGGCAGCCCGTATCCTTCAGTTCCGGAAGCAGTTCCCGGTATCGCAGGATATGTTCGATCTTTACGGTGGCGTCATAGGTGACGTCCGGAAACTCCGCGTGCAACGCGCACACGACCCTGCGTGCGTGTCCCGGGCCGTTGAGGAAATCGGGGTCGCCGAACGAAATGTGCTCGGCGCCCGCCAGGACTTGATTGCGGACATCGGCGGCAACCACATCGCGCGGCACGATGCGGAATCTGCCTTCGTAGATCGGGACGACAGGACAATGCCGGCAAAAATGTTTGCAACCTCTGGAGGTCTCGGCGAAACCGACGGTCTTTTCGACCCCGTCGGAAGTGACCAGGCGGGCGTACTGCGACAGCGGCGGCAGTTTGGACCGATCGGGCACCACGAAAGGGACTTCGGGGAGTTTGCTCGAAGCGGTGGCATAGGCGGCGCCGTTGCCGGATGCGAGCCCCTCAACCAGAGCGAGCATTCGCGACTCGAACTCGCCGTCGAGCACCGTGTCGACCCCGAGAACGCTTAGCCGTGCTTCGTTCATGGGCGCATACAGACCGTAAGCACAGAGATGAGCGCGCGGCGCGTGACGGCGAATGCGGGGTATTGCTTCCACCGCGATGCGGGTTGCCGTGTGCATGGCAACGTAGACGCCTACGAGATCGGCTTGCGCGAGCAATGCCGGGTCGAGTCTCTGCAGAGACAGATCCAGGCAGTCGACCGTGCAACCGGCTTGTTGCAGCAGCGCGGCGGGTTCCGCCAATCCAAACGGCTGCCGGCCGATTTCGTAAGGATTGATCAAGACCGCGCGCATCAGGAATATTGCCGGACCGACGCCGTCGAGCTGTCAATGGATCGGGTGTCGATATTCCACAGAGGCGCAACCACGAACCGCAATCGGGCGTGCGCCTCGCGCAGCGCGGCCTCGGCCTGGCCGGGCGTTGGCGCTCGGGAGAAGATGAACCCGAGATAGGTCGATCCTTCCGGCCACGGCACCAGCTGATAGCCTTCGCGCACCGATATGGAAACTTCTTCCACATAGGGTACCCGCTCCGCGGCCAGCACCCCTTCCACCCGGCGCAGAATGCCGGCGGCGGGAATGGGTATCATGAGCACCCCCGCAGCATCACGGCGGCTTCGGCGGTGTCGCCTTTGACGCCCCATGGCGTGGGAAAGCACGAGTTCCTCCAGGCTTTGACCCGTTGCGTATTGAAGGAGCCGCGCACACTGGCCGCCTATGGTGCGGGGCGCGACTTCGAGGATCCAAACGCCTTGGTGGTTCAGCCGGCATTCCGCGTGCACAGGGCCCTCGCGCAGGCCGTAGGCGTCGCAGGCGTCGTTGACCCGGTCCCTAATCTGCCGTTGCAGCGCCGGGTCCAGTCGCGAAGGGGTTACATAATAAGTCTCTTCGAAATACGGTCCGTCCAGCGGGTCGGGCTTATCAAAAATCGCGAGAACCTCGAGCTCGCCTTCGGTCAACATCGCCTCGACCGCGACCTCGACACCGGGAATGAAGTCCTCCGCCAGGATGTGGTCGCGTTGCTCCGCCGCTTCGGCCTGCAACAGCCGGTGTATACGCGCACAAGCGCTTAGAAATTGATCCGGATTGTCGGCGCGGATTACGCCGCGGCTGGCGGAGAGGCTTAGCGGTTTCAGCACACAGGGAAAACGGACCTGTTCGGCTTGCGGGGCCAGCGGACGCCGCAAATCGATAAGGCGAAACCGCGGCACGGGGATACGCGTCTGCGCAAGTCGCGTTCGTGCCTCGTCCTTAAAGCGGGCGATGCGCACCGCCGGCGCCGGATTGTGGCGCAGGCCGAGAGACCGTGCGACCCGCGCCGCCAGCTCGATAGTGGAATCGTCGGTGCCGACGACAGCGCGGAACGGAAACCGCGAAGCCTCGCGCAAGATCGTCTCTATGGCGCCGTCGCTGTCTTCGATATCGATGTGCAGTCCGTTGCTGTACATACTGACCACCGAGTGCCTGCCTTCGGAAGCAAACAGCACCTCGACGCCGAGTTTTTTTGCAGCATCGAGAAACGCGGAGGACCGGTAGCTGCTGTGCGGCGCAATGATCAGCACGCGTTCACGCAGTGCCATTGTTGTCGAAACCGCCGGCCTGTCGCGTATCGGTCTTGCGTGAAGGGGGCCGCTGTCAGGCATAGGAATTATCCGGGCCAGGCGGGCGGGAACAGGAACGCTGTGGCGCATTGAGGTTGCTTGGCTGCAATGGTAAATCTCGACCGTGCGTCTCCGCATGCCGTTGCGCGTCGCTGTATCGACGGCTACGTCTGTTGAACGATTATGAGGTGCGCAAGACGTTTGCCGACGACGTTCCGATCAACGCGCGACCCGGGCGTGAATCTGGGGCGTGGGCCTGCGGCACATCAAAAACCGCCGCCGCCGCAACCGCCGCACATACCGCTGCCGCCGACGGTCTGGAAGACGTTCTTGAACTTGAAACTGCCCTGGGAGTAATCGATCTCACATCCCGCCAGATAATTCAGTGCCACCGCGTCGATGACCATCTTGTATCCCTCTCCTTCGAGCGTGCTGTCGTACTCGCTCACGACCTCGGCGTAAGTCATGCCATAGGCCATACCGCTGCAACCGCCGCCGGTGACAAACAACCGTATCCCCGCGAGTTCGACATCGGCGCTCGCCGTCAACTCGGCCATCTTGGCATCGGCGGCGGGCGTTAAGCGCACGTCAGTGTCGGTAACTGTGGTCGAATAGATCTGTTGTGCTGACTCAGACATCGTTCCGCTCCTGTTGCTGTACCGATTATGATACCCTACTCGGCGCAATAGTTGAGTATTTTACTTAGATAATCCCCGCGACGAGTCGGGGTAATCGCCAACTCCATATTATCTTTAGGAAAATGACGCGTATCGTCTACTGCCAGGTGTTGAAGCGGGAAGCCGAAGGCCTCGACCGGCCCCCCCATCCCGGGTCGCTGGGGCAACGCGTCTACGAAAACGTATCCAGGGAGGGGTGGAACAAATGGCTCGAGCGGCTCACCACCATCATGAACGAGAATCGGCTGAGCACCGCGGATCCGGCAAGCATCGAGCTGATTGAGCAGCACATGGTGGGTTTCCTCTTTGGCGAGGGCGAACTGGGCAAGCTGCCTCCCGGATTCACGCCGGCGGGACAAAAAAAATAGCACCACCCACCGCCCCGAGATCAGCGGCACCCATTTTCCGCTCTTCTTCCCTTTTTACGTTCGGCACCTCAAAGCGGTTCCGCGTCGCGAGAAAGCGGATAACACGCGCGCCCCGCCGAGGGATTCCCCGAACCGTAAATCGAAATCTAAGTGTGCTTGAAGTCTCCGGGTCCCATCGGTGCCGGATTGTCCAATCCCGAGGGCAGGTCGGCGGACGGGTTTTCGACCTCAATACCGAGGAACTCGGCCTTGCTGGCCTCCGACTCGAAGTAGATTTTCAGGTCCCCGTCGACCACGTACGGCGCGGAGTCCAGGTCCGTGACGTCATTGCCGGTGATCGGGTCTGTGGTTTCGACGATCATGACTCATCTCCGATTGCGTGTTATCGATTGCCTTCGTGGCGAGACAGACGTTCCACGGAGTAGATCGATAGCATAATGCCCGGTACCGATCATTGACCTGAAGCAAGCATCGCGCGCGAGAACCTGCGCGTTCGGTTGCGCCCGCCCGGGAGGCGGCCGAAGGGTGGGTTGGCCAGCGCCAGGACTCACACACCGAGTGCCGGCCGTCGGTTGTCGCACAAACTGCATTTGCCATGCGGCGCCAGACGTTATTCTGTAGCGGAATACTAGGAATTTGTGCACATTATTGTGCTCTATTTGTTCACGGATTTCCTTCGCTCCGACCAGTAAGGTACGGGGCAACCGTGAGGATCCCATCGTTATCGGCCTCTCGCACGAGTCAACGAAACACGAGCGGTCCACCCGGGGCAGAGCACGAACCACGCCAACGACTCAACAGGAGTGCGAAGATGACAAAGATGCACACGAGGCAAAGAGGTTTCTTTTCGGTTGGTATCGGATTAGCGCTGTTTGCGGTCTTTGGGGCTGCGAGCTTCGGTTTGTCTTCGGGACGACCCCACGGCGACAGTCTGGAGGCCAAGCAGCAGATGGAGACACCCGTATCGACCTCGCAGATCGCGAAACAGACGCACAATTAGCAGCACGCATCCGGTCACAGACATCCCACAGCTCTACTATCGCGGGGTCGGTACCGGCCCCGTGGTTTTTATCGCGGAACAATACCCCGTGCATGAGCACGGGGATGGACGCGGTGCCCGCACGGTATCGTGCGGGCCACGGACGAGGTCGGATGCGGCTCTGCCGACGGACGGCCGAGTCCAGTGCCTCCCGGCGTAGCCGGGATGATTCCCCGCGCATGAGCGCGGGGAGATTCAATGGAATGATCGTTTTGGACAGTACGAATCAACGACCCCCTGACTCAATGCAGAGGGTCCCGCGGTACAAGGGAGTACCGACATAGTTCGATTGAGTTACGGATGGAACAATGGAAAAATAATAATCGCACTTTTCGTTTCTCGTGCTCGGGTAATTCATGGGTGAATTATTCAGAGCTTTGGTTGAGAAACGAAATTCTCGTCGTCATCGCGACGCAACTTAATTCCTCTGGGTTTGAAGAAAGGGGTGCCGCGCCAATGGCCAACAATCGGCCCCGCCCAACACAGCCGGCAACCAAACCGGGCCCATCGGTTGACAGAGACCGCATGGAGGGCGACAGTTCGCAAGTTCATAACCCGCCATCCCACGGCGCAGCGAGGAGGAGCGCGATGATACGAACTGAAACAGCGGTCGACGCGCGCACGCCGCCAAAGACCCGTCGGTCGCATAGGGTCGTGTCGTTAGCGTTTGCTTTCGCGCTGCTCCTCGGCCCGGCGACCTCGTGGTGCGACGAGAAACGCACCCTGGGCGTTCCGGGCGTTCGCGGCGGAGTCGTCGCCACCAGCGAGCCCGTAGCGGCCGCGGCGGGGGCGGAGGTGTTGCGAAGGGGCGGCAACGCGGTGGATGCGGCGGCCGTAGTGCAGTTCGTGCTCAACGTCGTAGAACCCCAGTCGTCCGGCATCGGCGGCGGCGGCTTCATGATGATCCACCTGGCGAAAGAGAAGAAGACGATCATTGTGGATTCCCGCGAAACCGCGCCGGCGGCGGCGACGCCCGATATGTTCGTAACCCAATCCTCGTTCGATCTTCGCTCGACCAGCGGTTATGCGGTCGGCGTGCCCGGCACCCTGCTGGGGGTGGCGACGGCGCTCGAGCAGTGGGGGACGATATCGCTGGCCGAGGCCCTGGCGCCGGCTATTGCCCTGGCGGCAGACGGCTTTCGAGTAAGTCCGCGGCTCGCCGAGAGTATCTTGTCTCCCCGTCTCCGCAACGAACCCGGCAATCCGGCCTACGACGAAGCGCGCGAGGTGTTTCTCCCGGGGGACGTCGCTAAGGTTGAGGGCGATCTGTTGATACAGAAGGACCTTGCAAAGACGTTCAAGCTCATCGCGGGCTCTGGAGTCGACGCGTTTTACCGTGGTGTCGTCGCCGCGGCCATTGTGGCCGCGCAGTCGGCCACCCGCACATCCAATCCGGACGGTCGAGGACGCATGATCCCCGACGATCTGGCGAACTATCGCGTCGTCGTTCGCGACCCCATCGAGGATCACTACCGGGGTTTTCGTATCGTATCCATGCCGCCCCCGTCCTCGGGAGGCCTTGCGGTAATTCAAATACTGAAGCTGCTCGAGCGTTTTCCACTCGGGGACGCAAGCCGAGGGTTCGGTTTCGGCTCCGTCAACACTTTGCACGTCATGATCGAGGCCGGGCGCCTGACCTTCGCCGACCGGGCCGTGTGGATGGGCGATGGCGACTTCGTGGACGTACCCGCTGCGGGGCTGCTCAGCGACGAGTACGTGGCGATGCGCAGCGCCCTGATTGATGTTGAAACTCGGCGGGCGCAGGTGAACGCCGACGATCCCGTGCCCTATGACGTCGACGCACAGAAGAAGCGCCGCAAGGTGGCGGCAGCGAATTCGGCGGAAGCCGGGGGGATCGATACCACGCATTTCACCGTCGTCGACCGCGACGGCAATATCGTGAGTTACACCAGTACCATCGAGACGTCCTGGGGCACGGGTCTTATGGTGCCGGGCTACGGGTTCCTGTTGAACAACGAGTTGACGGATTTCAATCCTGTCCCCGCCTTCAATCCCGACCCCGACGAGTTCAATCCCGGCGCCAACGACGTGGAAGCGGGCAAGCGCCCCCGCAGCAGCATGGCGCCGACCATGATTTTCGACCAAAACAAACCGCTGGCGGCGTTCGGCTCGCCCGGCGGCTCGACCATCATCTGGTCGGTAACGAACATGATCGTGAACCTGATCGACCACGGGCATGTGATCCAGGAGGCCGTGGACGCGCCGCGCATAGCCCAGACCTCCGCCAACCGCGCCACGAGTCTCGAACTCGGTTTCTCCGATGCCGTCATTGCGGGCCTGCTCGACCTGGGACACTCGCTGCGAAACCCGGGCGATATCGGCTCGGTTCAGGCCATCGCCCTCGACGAGGACGAACGCCAGTTCGGAGCAGCCGACAAGCGCCGTACGGGCGGCGTGGTCTCGGTTCGACGGACGGAGATTCGACCGGCCGCGATCAAGGCAGCCCGGGACGACTCCGAGTACCCGGGGGTCTGTAATTCCGTCGCCGATACACACCATGGCCCTGCGCGGGCGTCACTCTCCGGCGGATGCCGCGACCGCATTCGCAGCATGGGCGCGTACGGATATCGATGACCGTGTGGCTATACCCGTTCGCGAGCCGTGGCGACTCCAGTGTCGTGGCCATGAAGCGTTGAGCCGTGTGCGGTCGGTACAACATCGTCACCGATGCGCAGGCGTTGATGGACGCGTTCGATATTCTTGACGCGAATCTCAAAGCGAAAACGTATGCCAAGCCGCGCTATAACATCGCCCCATCGGCGCCCGCCAAGGAAGGGGCTGACGGCGCATCAGCGCGGTTGACACGCGTACCCATAGTGCGCGTCAACAAAGAGGGGGAGCGGGAAATCGTCGATGCCGTCTGGCCGCTGATCCCGGTATGGGCGAAAGGCAAAGTACCGAAATATTCCACGGCGAACGCCCGCGGCGAGTCCATGGCGGAAAAAGCGACCTACCGGCACGCCTGGAAGCACCGGCAGCGCTGTCTGTTTGTGATGTCCGGTTTCTATGAATGGAAAAAGGTCCCGGGTCAACGCGGAAAGCAGCCCTACCACATCCAGGGCGCGGACCGCGGATTGCTCGGCGTGGCCGGGCTCTGGGAGGTGTCGTATCTGAACGAGGAGGAAGCGGTATTGTCCGCGGCCATCGTCACCTGCGGTCCGAACGCGCTCATGCGGTCCATCCACAACCGCATGCCGGTGCTGGTGCCGCCCGAGAAGTACGACGTCTGGCTGCGAGGCGAGCCGGAGCAGGCACTGGCCCTGGTGAGGCCCTTTCCCGCGGAACTCATGGAGGCGTATGCGGTCTCGACCAGGGTGAACAACCCCGGCTTCGACGACGCGAGTGTGATCGAGCAAAAGACCGATCGATAACGGTTCGGTGCAACGATCGTGCACCGGATCTACGTGGATGCAGTCATGCCTACGGACTGACGCGGTTCAAACCTACGAAGGTCCCGCCGTTGCGCTCGCTGAGCATGCGCATGAGCGCGGCGAAGCGGACGCCGGTGGCGTCGAGGCCGTCCGGGCGGGTCAACTGCACCGGAAAGCCCACCCCGTGGATGCGCACCAGCCGGTTGCCCTGCGCGTCCGCGCGATTGATGCGGTCGACGGTGCGGACCACCTCTTCCATGGAGCCGGTTGAGAACTCGTCGCCGAAGACGTAGAGGCTGATCTTCTTGTCCGGCGCGTAATAGGTGCGGATGGCGCGGGTGATGCCTTCGACCGGACTGCTGTTGCTGAACGGATTCCAGGTCGCGAGCCGGCGGCGGATGGCTTTACGCCGCGCCGGGGTGTCGACGATCCATTTTCCCGCGTATTGCGAGAACATGTACTCGCCCATGTCGTTCATCACCTGGATCCCCTTGACTCGTGGATAGACACTCAGCGTCTCCTCCACCTTCTTCAGCATCAGGCTCCAGGCGTAGTTGAACATGCTTCCCGACGTGTCGATGATGAAGATGATGTACTCGCTGTCCACCGGGATGCCGCCCACCGTGGTGTCCGCGGGCGCTCGGCGGAAATCCTCGCCGAGCAGACGGCGCATCTCGGCGCTGAGTTCCTGCTTCGCCGAGTCCAGCCGCCCGGTAATGGCGCGCTGCGTTTCCAGGTCGCGCTGGGAGGCCGCGAACTGTGCGCGGACGCGCGCCAGGTCTCCAATGAGCCGGGCAAGCTGCTGCTTGATGTCGGAGACCTGTTCGCGTTCGCTGTTGAGTTCGCGGTTCAAGACCTGGGTGTCGCCGCGTATTTCGAAGATCTGCCGGGTGAGTTCGGCGACGACCTCGTTGAGGTCGGCGCGGATCGCCTCCAGCACACGGGGCTCGGCGGTCTTCGACAGCACCAGGACGAGGATGATGGCGCCGAACGCGCAGCAGATGACGTCGAGAAAGGAGATGCTGAACGCCTCCACGGCGCGCCGACGGCGTCTCACGGCCAGTCCCGCGACGGCGTCATGAACGAACCGCCGCTCGACAACGCCAGCCTCCAGAACTCGCTGGCGGCAAACGGATCGCCTTCGATGGGGAACAGAACGCTGTTGACCGGCACGTTGGCGGGCAGGCGCTCCAGGGCGCGGCGGAAAAGCTTGCGCCGCTGATCGCCGGACACGCGCGCTCGCGTCGACCGGGATTTGCCCTGGGTGGGCAGGCCGTCGCTGACGAGGAACACGTTGTCCGTACGCGGCGACAGCGTCGCGGCCACCTCGAACGCGTGGTACAGACTGGTGCCGCCGTCGGGCACCAGGACGCGCAAAGCACCGACGGCCCGGTCGAGCGTCGCGCTGTCGCCGCTGTCCAGCCAGATGCCGTCTGTGCCCGCAAGCAGCGGCCAGGCCTTGGTGTTGAAGGCGTAGATCTGATAGCGGCTGTCGACCGGCAGCTGGGCGAGCAGCCACTCCACGGTGCGCACCGCGCGCTGCCACTTCGGCGCGTCGCGTTTCACGGCATCGGCAAGATTGCGCAGGCGGACGATGTTGACGATGGTTTCTTCCAGCATGCTCGCGGAAGCGTCCACCAGGATCAGCACACGTTTGCCGCCCATCTTCAGTCCGGTCAGGTATTGACGGTCCCCTTCGCCGACGAAACGCCGGACCTGGGTGCCGCGTTGTTTTTCGCGTTCGCGTTCGGCGGCGAGTTTCTGTTGCTCCTGCTCGAGTCTGCGCAAGTCCGATTTGAGCCGGTTCGCGTGTTCACGCTGTGACCGCGTCTCCCGGTTGAGCGTCGCGATTTCGGGCTGCAGCCGCTGCATGCGGTCCACGACCTCGCGGGAGCGTCCTTCGGTGGCAACGCGCTGGCGGTCGACCTCGTCGAGGGCGTTGCGCAGTTCCGCCAGATAGCGTTCGCCCGTCCGGACCTCCGTCTGCAGCCGCGAGACCTGCCCGCGCAGGTCCTGGTGCACCTGCTTGCGGCGGGTCAGCGTGTCGGCGTTGACGATCATCACCAGCAGGATGACCGAGCCGAAACCGCAGAACATGACGTCCAGGAACGAGAGCCCGAAGACGCTGATGCCTCGGCGTTTGCGGCGTGAACGGAGGGCGGCCACGGGATGCCGGCGGCAGGATTGCTATCGACGCAGGCGGCGGATCAGCCGCTGATCGCAATAGTCTTCGGTTTCGAGGACCACGCGCTCCTGCGCCAGCTGCAGTTGATGCACGAAGAACATGACGACGATGCTGATCACCAGGGCGATGAAGGTCGAGTTGAAGGCGACGCCGAGGCTCTGCGTAACGCCCGTGATGTCGCCTTCCACCGCGCGGTGCGCCTGCGCAAGCGCGTCGCTGATTCCCCGCACGGTGCCGATGAAGCCGATCGAGGGTATGGCCCAGGCGATGTAACGGATGATCGACAGTTCCGATTCGAGGCGCTCTGCTTCGGACTCACAGACCTCGCGCGAGGCCGCAGACACGCTTTGCACGTTGTCCGCGGCGGCAAATCGATGCAGTGCGGCGGTCAAGGCGCGTGGCAGCAACAGCCGCTGCGCGCGCGCAGGCAGCGATTGAATGCGTCGCGTCAGGGTCTGGGTTTCCTCGGATGTGAACGTTGCATTGCCTGCATCGCCGACGACGTCGGTCTCAAGCAGGCGCCGTTCGCGATAGATCAATGTCCCCTTGTAACCCATGATCGCAAACGCCCACAGCATTAGGATGAAGCAGGCCTCCTGCTCGTAGTCGCGTATGACGACGTACAGCGACCGCTGCTGCACGTACTCGGGGTCGGCCTGCATCTGCTCGGCCTCGGCCTTGATGAAGGCCTCGGCATTGGGCCGGATCATGGCCACATAGAGTGCATGGACGATGATAACGGCGAGCAGCAGTGAAAAAACCTGGTAGACGAATTCGACCGGGATCGTCTTTTTCAAAACGTTCGGAGTCATCGTTGGTCCTCGCTCAAATATCGGAAGGAAAGGAGATCACGCTGTCCGGGGAGATCTTGTCCGTCGGTACGAACGGTTCGGGAAACTTGCGCCCCTGTTGCGGCGACGGCGGTGACGCTTGGGTTGTGTCTTCGGTCTGCGGTTCGACGGCGCCGGGCTCCGGAGCGCCGGGCGGCGACTGAGCCGAAGCCGTCGTCGCAAGCAGCAACGCCAACACTGCGATCCTAGTCGGCATAACGCGCGATCCGGAACCCCAGGTCCTGCCTCGCCTTGTCGCTGTAGTCTCGAAAACTCAGTCTCAATTCGCTGATGGTCGAGTGTTGCCAACCGGCGTCGCGCACCACGTGGTGGCGTCCCGATTCGGGACCGATGGGGTCTTGGGTAACTCCTGCGGCTGCGACCTGCACGTCGTAGTAGTCGTGGCACCATTCTGCCACGTTTCCGCCGACGTCGAAGATTCCGAGCGGATTCGGTGCGAAGCTGCCGACCGGGGCGGTGACCGCGAATCGGTCGTCGTAGGTCGAGAGCGTATTGGGGAGCAGGCCGGACGCCGCGCGGTCCGCGTAGTTGCCGGCCGAACCGGTTGGCGGATAGCCTTTTCCCCAGGCGTACTTGACCGGACTCGGGCGCTTCGCGTAGCGCGCCGCATATTCCCATTCGGCTTCGGTGGGCAGGCGGTAACCGTTGGTCGGCGGCCGTACCGCGATCATGGTTTCCCCCTGTTTCACGTACGCCGGGGTCAAGCCGTCCTGCGCGCTCAACCAGTTGAGATAAGCGGCCGCTTCGTCCCAGCGAACGTTCACCACCGGTTGCTCGTTGCCGTCGAGACTTCGGCCGTAGGCGGAACCCGAGCTGTGATCGGTCTTGAAGCGGCGGAATTGCTGATTGGTGACTTCTTTGGTCCCGAGATAAAACGGCCGTGTCAGCGCTATCTCACGCAGCTGCTCGTTGGCGCGCCTTCCCTGTTCGCGGCGCGACGCGCCCATGGTGAAGCGGCCCGGCGTGATCAATCGCAACACCTGCCCTTCGCCGGTAGTGACACTCTTGTTGTTCGCGGCGCCGCCCGCTTCCGGCGTAACGCGTTCGAGCGTCGCCGTCACTTCTTTGCTCACCCCGGCGCGCGGCGTAACGCTCACGCGGTAGGATTTGTAACCCGGCTTCTTGAATTCCAATTGGTGGGTCTCGGTGGTCATACGCAAACGCTGACTGCCCGCGCCTTGCTCCTTGCCGTCTACGAACAGCCGCGCATCGGGTGGATCGCTGACCACGAAAATCGTGCCGAACTCCGCCGCCAGCGCAACCTGCAGCGATTCCGTCGCCGCCGCTTCCACGCGCACCGACCTGCTGACCGGCCGGTGACCGGCCTTGCTGAGGACGACGCGGTGTTCCTGTTCCGGGGCGAGGCTTATTTCGAGCGGCGTCACGCCGTGATACCGATCGTCCACCGTTACCGAGGCGCCATCCGGCTCGCTGCTGACGGCGAGCACGCCGTCGGACGGACTGAGTAGGTACGGCGCGGGGGTCATCGCTTGGCCCGCAACCACGGTGAGCTGTGCGCGATGCGTGTCGTGCTTGTCCAGCCGCAGTTCGACGCTGCGTTCGCCGGAACGCAGATCCAGGGTAACCGGCGTCGTACCCATTGCCTCGCCGTCGATCCACAGGGACGCGCCGCTCGGCGTCGACGCGAACGACACCGGCGCCCAATCGGGCTGCAGCGCGATCTCGAACTGTTGGGAACGGCCCATGCCCTCGACCTTGGCATCGAGTTGCGCCGGTTGGTAGCGGGGTGCCGCGAATCGAATCCGATGCGCGCCGGCGGCCAGCTCCAGATCGCGGATCGGCGTCACCCCGATCTGCCGGCCGTCCACCTCCACGCTCGCGCCCGCAATGGGCCGGCTCAGCAGGGTAACGCGGCCGGGGAGCTTATCCAGGGCGAACGCAAGCTGCCGATGTGGTCCGCGTCGGAGTTCGACCTCGCGCTCCAGCGCGCGGTAACCGGCCTTGCTCGCGAGGATCCGGTAGCTGCCCGGATAGGCCAGAAAACGGCCCTGGAATTTCAACGTCGGGAGCGCGCCCCTCAGCTCCAGCTGGTCCGGCTCGGGGGTTACGGCGATCGACACCGGCGTGGCCGTGAAGACAAAGGCCGCGACCACCAGAAGACCCGCGAACACCAGCAGTAGACCGATTCGCAGCGCGCGGCGGCCGCCGGGTTTCGCCGCCGTCACTGCGGCGGCTGCTGCGAGGTCCGGCGTCTCACGGGCGTCTTCTCCAATCTGCAGAGATTGTCCCGACAGCGCGCACACCAGCGTCACTCCACCCAGCTGGATACGGTCGCCGTCCCGCAGGGGGGCTGGATCGGTGATACGGCGCTCGTTCAGCCGCAGCTCAATGGCGGGTCCGGCCGGCGCCAGCCAGGGATGCCCGTCCCGGTACTCGATGTAGGCGTATTCGTTCCTGCTACGGTCTCCCGACAACGGGATGTCCGCAGCCTCGCCGCCGATACTGAGCCGCTCGCCTTCGGTGCACCGCCGGTCTGTTGCGTTGCGGGTAGTGACCGTCAACGCGTTCAAATCCGTTCTTTGCAACGTACTTCCAGGGTCTGAAGTTTCTGTACCGCGGTCACGGTCCATTCCAGGTGCACGTCGCGGAATCCGAACCGCGACCCGCGTACGCGGTAGGTGCCGGGCAGTAATTCGATCTTCGATTCCGTGAATCGGCCGAAGCGGCCGACGCGGTCGATGGAGATCTCGGTCTGGTTGTCGGAGCGCAGCACCACCGTCACCGGGGTGCTGGCCGTTCGGACGATTCGTTCGAGGGCATTGAGTTTATCCAGCAGCTTCGGCCCTTTCTCCGACAGCGTCGCTGCAGTCTGCAGCAGACGAGACGCGTTGGCGCGCGGTTCGGACGACTGCAAGCGGTCGGGCGCGCCGAGGTAGGTGTCCAACTGCGCGTGCAGTTCCGCGTAGCGTTCGGCGCGTTGCCGTCCCTGCAACGCAAACTGCGCCCGCGGGTCGATGGTCAACGCCGCGTCGTAGTCGGCGATCGCGTCCCGCCAGCTTTCCTCGTGCTCGGCCCGCTGAGCCCGTGTTCGATGTTGGCCGATTTTTTTCGCCTGGACCGCACGTGTCAAGCGCCGTTGCACGTCCGCCACCTCCGCCGGTTCCACGTTCAACGCGCGCGCCCGATCCAGTGCGTGCTGCGCCTCGGGCAGCTTCCCGTCTTCCATCGCCGTCAGCACGGCAGACATGGCTTCTCGGAACAACAGCCGCTTGCGCGTCGCGGCAACCCGCGCCTCGCCCTGTTGCGCTTCCTCGGATTCCGGATCCAGTTGCCGGGCCTGGGTGTAGTGTTTTTCAGCCAGCGCCCATTCGCCGTCCTGTTCGTGCTTGCGCGCGGACGCCAGGAGCTCGGCGACGCGATCGAGCGTGCCTGCCCTCTCCAGGCCGCGTTGTGCCTCTGCGTGCCGTGGGTCGATCGCGAGCGCGATGGTGAATTGTTTCCGCGCCGAATCGGCGCCGTAAGCTTTCAACGCAAGCGCGCCGCGTTCCAGGGCCGCGACCAGGCGCTCGGCCTTGGACGCTTCCAGGGCCGCAAACAGCGCTGCGACATCGCGATACGCCGAAACCGCCGTCGCGAAATCGTTGTCGGCGAACGCGACGTCGCCCTCGGCCAGGCGCGCGAGCGCTTCTTCGTAGTCCCCGCCGGCCCAGGAGCGGACCTGCTGCGCTTCGAGCACACTCTGGCGCTGCAACACCACCTGCAAGGCAAGCTCGGCCTCGCGCTTTTCCCGGTGTTGACGTACTAGTTCCGATTTGGGAGCGGCGGGTGTGGCCGCCTCGGGTGTCGTTCGCCGGTCGAGCGCGTCGATTGCGGCGCGACGGCTGACGAAGTCTGGAAGCACCCAGACGACGATGACGACGGCGCTCAACAAGATCGTAAGCACCGCCAGCAGCGTGATCCGGACCCAGCGGGGAGAGCGGGGTCGAGCGCGGGTCACGCCGAGACCTCAACCGGCGTACCTGCGGCGGCTCGTGAAATCATTTTAGCGTCGGTGACTGCGGACCGTCATCGTCCGCGATGACGGGCATAGTCGCACCGGTCTCGGTGGCGTAGATCTCGGCAAGTAGACCGCGCCACTGGGTGAATTGTTGTTCGGCCGTACCGGTCAGTTCCACCGTCTGCCCTTCGACGTGGATCACCAGCGGCGCCACCTCGGCGTTGAACGAGTCGCCGAGCTCGCGTATCGCGTCCTCGTGTATCCCCTTCTGCTGACTCATGTCCATGCCGCGCTTCACGTTGTAGGCGCCGCCCAGGACCATCACGTCGCGCACCGACTCGGTGTTGGCATCGCCCCCGAGGGCCTCGATCGCGATGGCGCCCACGATCATGGCCGCGCCCAGTAGATAACGATTGGTGGCGCTTTTCTTTACTTCGCGCAGGGCCGCGGCCTCGTCACTGAGGGCTTTGCGCCAACTGAAGTACGGATCCGTCATTTCCGCGTTGAATACGTCGTAGTAGCCGTTGACGACGTCGATCAACATATTTTCCCGCTCACGGACCTTCAGCACGCGATCGACCATCGGGTCTTGCTCGGCCGGCAATCTGTGGATGCGATACCGGCCGTCGTCGCTTGACGCGACGAAGTCTTCGAACGCAACCGGCACCAGAGATTTCCCGAAACGCAGTTCGGCGATGCGCCGGATTTCCAGTATCTGGTCCGCCGTCAATTTCGCTTTTTGGCGGTACAGATTGTTGGCAATGCGGTTGTAGACATCCTGAAACACTTCGGCGTCTTTGGCGTCGACGTAGGCCCGGGCGTCGACGCGCTTCTCGTACACGTTGTTGAACCAGACGCGTCCGGAAGCGTCGGTCGCCTTGACCTCGAGC
>CAMYIN010000135.1 GCA_947258495.1 uncultured Gammaproteobacteria bacterium | reverse complement strand
CCCCTTCGCTCAGGTACTCGTCAAAACCGGTTTCGGCGTACGTGGCGTCGGGATTCACCCATGAAATCACGAATACCGTATGCCCCTGCTCGACCAGCCATCGGACGAGCGAGTTCTTCGGTTGCAGGTCCATGATGTAGTACTTGTTGATCCAGGGCGGGACAACGAGAAGCGGGCGTTTATATACTTGCTCCGTCAGGGGCGTGTATTGGATGAGTTGGAACATGCGGTTCTGAAACACGACCTTGCCGGGGGTCGTCGCAATGTTCTTGCCCAGTTTGAAGGCGGTGACGTCGGTCATGCTTATATGCAGCTGCCCGTTGCCCTTCTCCAGGTCCTTCAGGAGATTACGGAAACCCCTGATGAGGTTGTACCCCATCGACTCTATCGTTTCCCTCACGACCTTCGGATTCGTGGGCGCGTAATTGGTGGGCGCAAACGCGTCCACCATCTGGCGCGTGAAGAATTGCACTTTCTCAGATTCCTTGGGGTCGAGTCCGTTGCTGCCATTCAGTACCGACTGTACGAGGCGGGCCGCCAACAGGTAGGCCTGTTTGATATGGTCGAAGAGATATTGTTCGCTCCATTGCTCGTCACGGAATCGATTGTCGCCGGCCGGCGGTTCGATCACCGGTTCCTGCCCGTCCGCGCCCAACATACGTTTCAGGGTGTTCTGCCACAGGGCGACGGAATCCCGATAATACGTAGCCTGGGCGTCAACCAGGTGCGCCGGATCCGAAAGCAGGCCGGCAAAGAGCTTGGTGTAGGCGCTCGCCAGGTTGAAGGGATCGGGGCTGAAGGCCTGCGGGTGCTGGAGCTGCTCCGTCAGCAATCGCCAGGCGACGCGCTGGCTTCGCACAGCCATGTCCAGCCAGGCCTCGGACATCTCGAAAGGATTGAACAGGGTGTTGAGGCTTTCCCCGACGTCACTCATCGGTCGTTCAGGCCATTGATTTGCTGCATCGCATCATAAAACTTAACTATAGCTAAGTCCACCCCTAGCGACAACCGAAATAGCTCAAACCTCGCCGTGGACGGTTACCGTCAGCGCACGCCGGTGCGGTCGTCTGCGATGCTCCCAAAGATAGACGCCCTGCCAGGTGCCCAGTGCCAGTCGACCCTCGGTCAGCGGGATCGTCAAGTCGTTGTGGGTGAGCACGCAACGCACGTGCGCCGGCATGTCGTCGGGGCCTTCGCTCGCGTGCTCGTACATGGAATCGCCGTCCGGCACCAGCCTCGCCATGAACTTCTCCAGATCGCCGCGCACCGCCGGGTCCGCGTTTTCGCACAATATCAAGGAGGCGCTGGTATGATGCAGAAATACGTGGACCAGCCCCGTAGTTATGCCCGACTCCCGCACGTGAGCGTCGATCTGGGCGGTGATCTCCCACGTCCCCCGGCCGTCGGTGGCCACGTCAAAACGATATTGCCGCCACATCATGCCGGCAGCGGCACCGGCCGCAGAATGGAGACAGACCGACGATTCACCACGCTGTGGTCATCGTTATTGGACGAACGCATACGTATCCTCCTCGAAGGCTTAGGTAAGAGCGCGCCCATCCGAACGCACTACGTTCGAATTCGCCGTACCCAAGGCGCACTCGGTTATAATTCACGCGAACGCCAAACCGCGATTGGTCCTGCGATACGCGCCGTCGGACAAGCAGCCCGGTATTTCTTTGACCATGGAAACAACACCCGCAACGAATTTCATTCGCAATATTATCGACCAAGACCTGGCATCGAACAAAAATCACGGCCGGGTGGCCACCCGCTTTCCACCGGAACCCAATGGGTATCTGCATATCGGACACGCGAAATCGATCTGCTTGAATTTCGGAATTGCCGAGGATTACTCGGGCACCTGCAATCTCCGCTTCGACGACACGAATCCGGAGAAAGAAAGCTTTGAATACGTGGAATCAATCAAGAATGACGTGACTTGGCTGGGCTATCGTTGGAACGAACTGCGGTTCGCCTCCGATTATTTCGAACAGCTCCACGCCTGTGCGGTCGAATTGATCGGGAAGGGCCACGCTTACGTCGACAGTCTGAGCGGCGATCAGATCAGAGAATATCGAGGTTCGCTGACGCAGGCGGGCAGGAACAGCCCGCATCGCGATCGTTCCGTCGAGGAGAACCTGGCGCTGTTCGAGGGAATGCGACGGGGCGATTTCGCCGACGGCGAGCACGTGCTTCGGGCGAAGATCGACATGTCGTCACCGAACATCAATATGCGGGACCCGATTCTGTACCGCATCCGCCACCTCTCCCACTATCGTACGGATGACGCATGGTGCATCTATCCCATGTACGATTTTACCCATTGCCTATCCGACGCCATCGAAGATATCACCCATTCCTTGTGCACCCTGGAATTCGAAGACAACCGTGCGTTGTACGATTGGATACTGGAGAAAGTGGACATCGGCAGGCACCCGCAGCAGATCGAATTCGCCCGTCTCAACCTCGAACACACCGTCATGAGCAAACGCCTGCTCAATCGGCTGGTACTCGAGGGTCACGTCGCGGGGTGGGACGATCCGCGCCTGCCGACAATTTCCGGGCTGCGGCGCCGTGGATATACTCCAGAATCAATTCGGGATTTCTGCGAGCGCATCGGCGTGACGAAGAAACAGGGAACGATCGCGATGAGCGTGCTCGAAAACAGCATACGCGAGGATCTCGATCGCCGAGCCGTCCGCGTCATGGCGGTGCTGGATCCGCTGCGCGTGGTGATCGAAAACTACCCGGAAGACACGACGGAAACGGTGACCGCCCACAACCACCCCAAAGACCCGCAGCTGGGGCAGCGTGAATTGCCGTTTAGCCGGGTCCTCTATATCGAGCGCAACGACTTCATGGAGGACCCTCCCAGGAAATTCTTTCGTCTCGCACCGGGGCGCGAAGTGCGGCTGCGTTACGCCTACTACATCACCTGCATCGGAGTGGTAAAGGACGACGACGGACGCGTGGTGGAGGTCCGCTGCCGCTACGATCCGACGACCAGGGGGGGATCGTCGCCCGACGGCCGCAAAGTGAAAGGAACGATCCACTGGGTTTCTACGGAACATGCCGTCGACGCTGAGATCCGACTCTACGATCGATTGTTCACACACGCCAACCCCGGGGCTCAGGCGAATTTTCACGAGTATTTGAATCCGGATTCGAAACGCGTGCTGCAACATTGCAAGATCGAACCGGGGCTTTTGGGGGCGCGACCGGAAGACCGGTTTCAGTTTGAACGTCAGGGATATTTCTGCGCCGATCGCAGCGACCATCGCCGCGACCTTCCGGTGTTCAACCGCACCGTGACCCTGCGCGACACGTGGGCCAAGCTGGAACGGTCCCCCGCTCGTTGAAATCTTCACTTCGAGGAGCCGGCGCCCGCGGTCGGCAGGCCCCGATGCCGGTTCGCGGTTTGGGTAAAATCGACACGATGCTCGATTCTCGAGGCGGCGGCCGGTTCTCGGGAGCGTATTTCGAAGATCCCGACGGCATTGGAGCAAAATCGTGTCCTTGAGAAACAGTGACCAAAGTTGGGGAACCGTGGCGAAGACGCTGCATTGGTTCATCGCGGTGATGATCCTCGGCATGTTTGTGCTCGGCTGGGCCGCGGTGAACTACCCGATGTCGCCGCTCAAACTCCGATTATTCATCTGGCACAAGACACTGGGGATAAGCTTGCTGGCTCTCGTGCTGTTTCGTATCGCCTGGCGTCTGGCCAACCCCACTCCGGTTCCGCCGAGCGGGATGCGGCGATGGGAACGCCCCCTGGCGCGGGCGAGTCACGTACTGCTGTACGTGGTAATGCTGGCAATGCCCCTGAGCGGTTGGGTGATCCATTCTGCGGCAAACTTCCCGTTGAAGTTGTACGGCCTGGTTCTGTTGCCGAGTATCGCCCCGGCGGACAAAGCCCTGCAGACCCAGGCCGAGCTGGTGCATTTGACGCTGTTCTGGATCTTCGTGGCCTTGTTGTTGCTGCACGTCGGCGCCGCCCTGCACCATCACTTCGTCTACCGCGACGACACCTTGACCCGCATGCTGCCCGCGCGCAGCAAAGCAGCCGGCGGTACGCGCGCATGAGGTTGCCGAAGCAAAGTGCGATACTGCCGCTGCTGGCGCTGTGCGCAGGCGACCTCGAGGGAGCGCAATGGAACGTCGATCATGAACGCAGCAAACTCGGTTTCATCGCCAGCTACGACGGCGTAGGCTTCGAAACCGTATTCCGACGATTCACGGCAAGCATACGATTTGACGCGCAGCACACCGGCGACGCGCTGTTCGACGTCCGCGTGGATGTGGACTCCGTCGACAGCAACAGCGCCGATCGGGACGATGGCATGCGGGGTGAGGAATGGTTCAGTACCGCACGGTTTCCCAGCGCGGATTTCGTTTCCACCGCTGTGCGCCAGACCGGCGCCTCGATGTTCCAGCTGGACGGGAGGCTGACGATCAAGGGCGTTACGCGCGATGTCACTCTACCCTTTTTCTGGAACCAAGACCGGGACCGCGCCCGTATGCAGGCGAATACCGTGTTGAGACGCACGGATTACGCGATCGGTACGGGGGAATGGGCAACGGACCCCATTATCGGATTCGATGTCGAGGTTTTCGTCGAACTGCATCTGCTTGCGGAAACGTCCCGATGAACCGCACTACGGCGTCTGTCACCGCGGCAGTGGAAGGCACCGGTCCTCAATATCGATAACCCCCCGGGGCGAGTTCCGGGAACGCAAGCTGCAAATATTCTCCGTAGTACCCGTACAGCAGCACTCCCCCGACAACGATCAGGATCGCCAGGACTACGGCAAATCCGATCTTCCAGGAACTGTAGGGCCGCCTACCCTGGACCTTACCGGTGCGGGCGTTGACCACGAAATGGAACACCCGGTCCTTGTATCGAAAACCCGCCGTCCATACCGGCAGCAGAATGTGCTTGAACGTGGTATTGCGATGCTTGGTTTCGAGACGGTGGATACGCTGCGCGTCGCCGCCGATATCGCGAGCAATGTCTCCGCGGATTACGGCGTTCATTAGTTCTCGTGCGTACTCGAAACCCTCATCGAGTTCCACCTGGTATGCCTGGCTGCCGAAACCGCTCAGATATTGTTCCTGAAACGGTACCAGTTGCGACAGGTCCCAAGGCTGCAGACGATCGGTGATTTGTCGGGGCAGCGAACGCGTGGCACCAATCAGGACGTCGTCAAACGTTCGGGTCACGACGCCGCGCACAACTGTCCAGCGAATCTTGGTCACCATCACCGTCTGCACCACCCGTTTGCCGTTCACCACCCGCACCACTTTCTGCGGGACCTGATACGCGTCGCCCCGCTCGCCGACGTAATGGGTGGTGGTCGCGCTGTCGTAGGTCCAGTAGGGCAGATAAATGCCGGAGAGCTTGTCGTCGTCCCTGGCGTATTTCTTCAGGCCGCCGGGGGCAAACCACAAGCCCTTGATCCATCGTCGGAAAGACTCCTTCGCCCGGGATTCGTCGATCTTGAAGGGCAACAACGATTGCGGCTTGAGCAGCTTCTCGGCGCCGGTCTCGACGACCACGGCGTGCCCGCAGTACGGGCATTCGCCGGAATGGATATCGTTTTCGAATTCGAACGACGCCCCGCAGGCGTCGCAGCGGGTGAGCCGAACCGCAGGCGCGGCCGGAGCGACCTCGCGGGCGTGCGCGAGCTCGTCCAGGGCAGTGCGAAAATCGTGTTCGCGGATCTCGGCGAGCAGCGGCGGCACGGGTTCCCGGTGCCTGCAATAGGCACATTCGAGAAAATCCGTGCCCGGCGCATACGCCAGCAGTGCACCGCATCGACCACACGGAAATTGATGCCGGCTGACTCCTTTCGGCTCCCGTGTCGATGGCATGCGTCAACGCCGGCGAATGCGTCGAGAGGTCTAGCGTTTGGGTAGAGGGGGCGGAACCTTCGCGAACACGTCGTCGAGCACCTTGACCTGACCGGCGGGGGTCCAGTCTTCCATGGCCCGCGTCCAGACCAGCGATTCGCGGACCACCTCCCCGGATTCGACCCTGGCCTCCAGGTCCTCAAAAGTAATCGGCCCCTCTTGCCGACCGCTGATTTCCACGTAGTATTTTTCTTCCGGCCCGGGCGTGTGTTTTTCCTTGCCGGACAGCTTGAGATAGTCTTCCCTGGACCTGGGCGCGGCCAAGGACTCCGCCATCTTATTGGCCATTGCGAAACCGATCCCCAGGCCGATCCCCTCGGCGGCACCGCCGCCAGGATTGCTCGCCGCGGCCGTCATCGCCTCCGCGGCCTGGTAACTGGTGTAATCGCGAAGACTGCCCACCACGCCCATGCTGGTGCGTCGATCCAGCGCCTCTTCCACCACGGGCGGCAGCGAGATGTTTTCCACCAGCAGCTGGGTCACGTCCAAACCGTAGGCCACGAACTCCGGACGTATTTTATTGCTCACGTAGGTGCTCAGGTCTTCGTAGTTCGCGGCTAGATCCAGTACCGGAATCCCGGACTGCCCGAGTATGGAGGCAAAGCGCGACACTATGAGATTGCGCAACTGGTTGGTGATCTCGTCGGTGGTGAAATGCGAGTCGGTACCGACGATCTCCTTCATAAAGACCACCGGCTCGATGACGCGAATGGAATAGGTGCCGAAACCGCGCAGTCGAACCGGACCGAACTCGGGATCACGCAGCATCACCGGGTTCTTCGTCCCCCATTTCAAATCCGTAAATTGTCGGGTATTGAAAAAATACACCTCAGACTTGAACGGACTCTCAAGACCGTGGGGCCATCCCTGCAGAGTGGACAAAATAGGCAGGTTGTTGGTTTTCAGCTCGAACATACCCGGTTTGAAAACATCCGCAACCTGCCCCTCGTTGACGAATACCGCAACCTGGGATTCCCGCACCGTCAGCTTCGCGCCGTATTTGATTTCGTTTCCATAGCGCTCGAAGCGATACACCAAAGTGTCGTTGGAGTCGTCGACCCACTCGATAATGTCGACGAATTCGCCAAAAAGCTTGTCCAGCAGGCCCATGCTCAGGCCTCCGTCGCCGGCGACTTCCCCCGCGCCGAGGCAGCGGTCAGGGTCTGGCGCAACTAGTCTTCGGCCTTCTGCAGTTCCACCAGCGCCTCGGCGCGCAGACGCTTACCCTCGTCGGCGATACGCAGGCTGTCTTCGATGGTCGCTATCAGCGTCTGGTTCGCTTTCTTGACCGCTTCGATGTCGAACACTCCGCGCTCTATCTGCTTCCGGGTTTCTTCGTTGGCGGTCTTGAGCATCTCCGCGTTTTTCTCGAGGAGGTCGTTGGTGAGATCCGAAGCCGCCTTGACGGATTTCGTCGCCTGCTGAGAGCGGAAGATGGTCACCGCCGTGGCGAGCTGCTGTCGCCACAGGGGCACCGTGTTTACCAGAGTGGAATTGATTTTCGTCACCAGGCCTTTGTCGTTCTCCTGGACGATGCGAATGCTCGGCAGGCTCTGCATTGTGACCTGCCGGGTCAACCTGAGATCGTGTACGCGACGCTCGAGGTCGTCCCGGGCGCTGCGCAGATCCCGCAATTCCTGCGCTTCCAACGTATCCTGGGTGCCGGATACTGCCGATTCCTTCGCCGGGATCACTTCGTTGTCCACCTGCACCAGTTTTTCGTTTCCGGCGGCAATATAGAGCTCCAGTTCGTGAAAATAGTCCAGGTTCGCATCGTAGAGGCGGTCCAGGGAGACGATGTCCGTGAGCAACTTGGTTTTATGACTCTCCAGGTTGTTGGTTATTCCGTCAATCTGCTTGCTGACCTTCTCGTACTGTTGCAGGAACTTGACCACGGGCTTGGCGCGTCCGAAGAGGCGCGCGAAGAATCCCGGCCGCTCCAATCCCTCCGAGTCGAAGCCGCGCAGCGTGGCGACCATCTCATTCAACGCTGCGCCCGCCCCGCCGACATCCTTGTTGCGCACGCCCTCCAGCATGTTATCCGAGATTTCGGTCAATTTCTCCTGAGCGTCCGAACCGAAAAAGATTATCGAATTGGTGTCGGAGACATCGATCTTGGACGTCAGGACATCGATCTTGGACCGCTCGTCCTGCGATACTTTGTCCAGAGCCACCACCACCTCCTCCACGTCGGGAAGCGACGCGCGTTCGAAGAGTTTCGGGTCGATATCTACGTGAGTTGTTGTCTGCTTCATGACTGTTCCGCCTCGGAGATTAAATTAATACGCCTACAGAATACCCTCTCGCTTGAGTTGGGTTGCCAGGACTTCGATCTGAACATCCAGGTCCAGGACGTCGTTTTCCAAAAGCTTTTTATGCTGCTTATTGAAGACCTCTTCGATCGTGATCAGGACGTTGCGAAAATTCGCCTCCAGCTCGTCGGATGCCGTCTTCGCATGCGTTTTCGCGTAACCTTCGGTCACCTTCCGCGCCCCTTCCAGGTAGGTGTTAAGAAACTTACGCGCCCGCCGCAGGTCTCGCGGGTCGTCTTCGATCACCGTGAGGATCTTTCGCGCTGCGGCGGCGATGCGCAATATGCGGTCGTTCATTTCCCGATTCTGAATGGTGGCGGTCGCGGCTTCGATCCCGCGTACCCGTTGTTCGGCTTCATCCAACGCTTTCACGACTTCCGCCGTGGTGTAGCCGTAGCCCGCGGCAGCGATTTTTTCCTTTCGCGGATCCGTGCCGTAGGCCAGGATGCAGCCGAGCGTAGCGCCGATACCGAAACAGATTGCTAGCAACGACGCGTGACCCGCACCGAACTTCGCCGCAATCGTGACTCCGATCCCGAGGATCAACGATGCCAGAAATTTCATCGGGTACCTGGGCGCGACCGCCACTTTCTTACTCAAATAGTCTCTTTCCAAATGCAGTCCTTTGCGCAACGACAATGCCCCGATCAACAGCAATGTCGCTGCCGACGTATTCCCGAGGACGCCGGAAAAGTCCCCGCGGCCAAGCGACACTGCCACCGCTAGAAAAAGGGGAATGGGAAAGAGGAACAAAAACGCCCCACCGAAGTGCACGCGACCCGGTGTCCGGGTTACGCGTTTTGCGCTGGCAAAGGGAGCTTCCCCCGGCTTCCTGGTCATGGCCCGATCGCTCAATTACGGCGCAGGGCTTGACCGTCTAGATAATGCGGGCCGGCAGTCGTGCCGCCGTCTGCGTCCGCCGTCCAGCTGAATACGAACGCCTGGCAACTTGCGATACCCGCGGTCACCACAAGCAGAAACACGCCGAGCGCTTTGCGCAAGATGGCCTTGGAATCCAATCCCGATCCTCCCGGAAAGTGCGCCGAAAAAAGGAGGCTAAGGTTAGGTCTGTTGCGCCCGGATTACAAGTTTATTCACACTTGTTCACGTCGGACTCAAGCCAAAAGCGTGCGAGCGAACTGCGGAACTATGCGCGAGGCGTTTCCGTAGATCTTCTCTTCAAACGCCGATTCCACCGCCGACGGTTCGAGGTTGAGCTCGACGGTGCGTGCGCCCGCTGCGATCGCTGCGTCCACGAAGCCCGCGGCGGGATAGACGTTTCCCGATGTGCCGATGGCGACGAAAAGATCGCAGCAGCGAAGGGCGGCGTGGATTTCTTCCATTCGTAGTGGCATTTCACCAAACCAGACCACATGGGGACGCATTCCTCCGTTCCGTCCACAAGCGCGGCAGGTGTCGGTGACGGCGAGGTCGGCCTTCGTACTCTCGACGTCGCCGCAATGGGCGCAGCGCTTCTTAAGCAGCTCTCCGTGCAGATGAATTACCTTCACCGAACCCGATCGTTCGTGGAGATCGTCGATATTCTGGGTCACGAGCAGGAAGCGCCCGGGAAAACCCGACTCGAGTTCCGCCAGAGCGTGGTGGGCGGCGTTGGGCCGGATCGACGGCGACAACATTTGCCGCCGTCTTCCGTTATAGAATCGATGCACGAGCTCCGGGTAGACCGCAAACCCGCGAGGCGAGGCGAGCTCTTCGACACGGCGGTTTTCCCACAATCCCCCGCTGCCGCGGAAAGTCGCGATGCCCGATTCGGACGATATTCCGGCGCCGGTGAGAACGACGATGGACTTATGGCGCACGCCGGTCAAAGCTCAAACGATACGGCACATAGTCCAGGCGGGATTCGACACGCGCCGGTCATTGCCCCTGCGGCGATCGTCGTTGCCCGGTTCCCAACGAATGCTGGCGCGGCGTTCGCCGGGTCTTCTCCGCTCGCAGGCGTTGCGACGCCGCTCGTGCCACGCGCTGCGCCGGTTCGAAATAAGGCTGACCATAGACACCCCCTTTCTCAATGTCTGAGTCGCGATATTGAACACTCAGGGATCAGTGAAACGCGATTTTACGCCTAAGTCAATACCACAAACCGTTGATGTGCCATCGGGGATGCGCCGCCACAAACGGTCGCCATTCGTCGGCGGAGGCAGGCGGTGACGCGTCGGCCCAGGGCAATACACCGTATCGTGGCCGTGCCTGTGCGATCTCGCGTAATCGGCGAATTCGATCGGCGGTCGCCGGGTGGGTTCTCAACAACGACGGATCGGGAACGCGCCTGCCCGGGAAAAACACCTGCTCCAAAAAACGACCCTGAAATCGTTCGATCTTGGCCAGCGCGCTCGCCATGCCCTCGGGATCGCCGGTGAGCTCCACCGCTTCCATCGGCTCGAGCCCGACTGGCTGCCCGACGACACCTTCTTCGAGCTGCTCCACGAGCGGTGGGGGGCGATGGCGGAGCGGGTGCTCGTCGAT
>CAMYIN010000134.1 GCA_947258495.1 uncultured Gammaproteobacteria bacterium | reverse complement strand
TTCGTCCCATCCGTCCATGCGCACGTACGACGACTCGCGGGGGTGCCAAACCATATTGGGATCGACGTCAACGCCGATACCCTCGAGAAAATTCACCAAGCCGATTCGCTCGATCATCTCTCCGCAGCGTTCGTGCTCGAGCCCATTTTCCGCCCAGAAATCGATGGTCTCCTCCGCAAGCTCCGTGATCCGCTCGTAGTCCTCGTCGGTCTCCAATTTCATGAACGGAACAATGACCGTCCCCATGAGATCGCCGATCTTCAAGGTGCGCTTACCCCCCAATAGCACGCTGACGCCCTTGTCGTCACCCGGTGACAACGCCTTGGGCATGACGTTCAGGCAATGCATGCATTTGACGCAATTGCGATCCGCGATCTCCAGGGAGTCGTCGTCCTTCAGGGTCATGCAGTTGGTGGGACACCGGGTGAGCACGTTGTCGATCAAGTATTGGCGTCCTTTTCTTTCGAGGAATGCCTTGACTTCCGCCTGGTCGATGTTGATGTTATCGCGCCAGGTGCCGATTACTGCGAAGTCCGCGCGCTCGATGGAATTGACGCAGTCGTTGGGGCAGCCCGAGACCTTGAACTTGAACTTGTACGGCAGGGCCGGTCGATGGACATCGTCGGTGAAATTGTTCACGAGAGTCCGGTGAATCTTGTGTTCGTTGGCACATGATTGTTCACACCGGGCGGAGCCTACGCAGGACATCGCCGTGCGCACGCACGGTCCGGCACCGCCGAGATCCCAACCGTAATTATTGATCTCGTCGAAAAAGTGCTGGGTGTTCTCGGTGGTCGTGCCGATGAACATGATGTTTCCGGTTTGTCCGTGAAATGTCACCAACCCGGAACCCCATTTCTCCCAGCTGTCTGCGAGCCGCCGCAGCATGTCGGTGGTGTAGAAGTTTCCCGCCGGGGGCTGCACCCGCAGGGTGTGGAATTCCTTGGATTCGGGAAACTGCTTTCCCACTTCTGAAAATCGGGGGATGATCCCGCCACCGTAGCCGTAAACGCTTACGGTGCCGCCTTTCCAGTACCCTTTGCGCGTTTCGTAGGAGTGTTCCAATTGACCCAGCAGGTCATTGGCCATTGCGTTGATTCTTTCGTCGGAATGCTGATCTCGCAGTCGTTTGATACCCGAAATGAAGCTTGGCCAGGGGCCGTTCTCCAGTTCGTCGAGCATCGGAGTGTCATGGTTCGTTTTCGCCACGGTGGTGCTCTCCTCGTCAGTCGTGCATCCGGGTCAGCGGAATCATCAGACCTCAGGACATCGGTCCGCTCGTTTTGCGAGGCATCGATGGTCGAACCGCCACCGTCTTGCCTGGTAGAATCGCAATCGCCGATTCTATGCAGTTCTGGCCCGCGACGCACTCTCCTGTTGGGGGAAAATGGTTGCTCACCGCTATCCCTTAAGAGATAGGCATCCCAATTTCACACCTCAAAACTGGTTCTTTATGACGTTCGCGAGTATCCGCGCAACGCCCGGGAAAACCGCGAAATTGCATCGACCGGCGACTCGAAGGCCGTTGTCTGCAGATACGCGCCTCCGCTGCGACCAAGGGGCCGCGCCCTACCCCCTCAGCCGGATTAACGCGTGCTGCCCACCTCGACTACAATTCGCGACCACGATGACGGCAAACACCCCGACACAGCAGCGGCAACGTGCGCACGACGTCAACCCCTTCGACCTTGAGGACGACGGCGCCTACGGTCAGTGGCGCGAGCGGAAGCTCGCTCGCAGCGTGTTCGCAACACCGGCTCCAATCGTCGAGATCGACGAACCGCGAGCGCTGAGCCCCGCCGAGCGGGACGCCCTGGTACGCGGTTGCCGCGATCGCAATATGGCGATCTATCAATGCGCGAGACCCGTAGACAAGCTCGCTCTGCGCCGATTCGGTCTGCAGCTGGGGCTGGAGCACCTAGACCACAACCTGTGTGCGGACGACGACAGCGTGAGCTCGATCGAATCCCGATCCGGAGGACTCCAATCGGGCTTTATCCCCTATTCCAATCGTCCTTTGAACTGGCATACGGACGGCTACTACAACTCGCCGGACCAGACCATCCGCGCGTTCGTATTGCACTGTGTGCGGCCGGCGGTACGCGGTGGAACCAATGAATTCATCGATCCGGAGGTCGTCTACATCCGAATTCGAGACCAAAACCCGGACTATATCCGCGCCCTCATGCACCCCTCGGCGATGTCGATACCCGCCTGCCGCAGCGACGGGGTCGAGACTCGGCAGGGCCGCGGCGGCCCGGTGTTCGCCATCGATCCCGGGTACGGTTCGTTGCATATGCGCTACACCGCGCGCACCCGATCGATTCACTGGCGCGAAGATCGCCTTACGCGAGATGCAGTGACGTTAATGGTTGACGTCCTTTCGCGGTCTTCGCCGTACAGGCTGCGAATTCGTTTGCGGGCCGGCCAGGGAATCGTTTGTAATAACGTACTGCATAGGCGTTCCGCGTTCACGGACAACGCCTCGTCAGGCCGTTTGTTGTTACGCGCGCGCTACTACGAGCGTGTGCGCGGACCGGGCGCGCACACTTGCATTGAAGGGTAAGAAAGATGCTGTGGCTGAGCGAGATTTTGCTACGCAACCACGACCTTGACTCGTTTGAGTCGCTGCTTTCACTGGTGAAAGCGGAAGCCGGGCGGGGGGAGCGATTTTTTCGCATGGACGTCAAGCCGCCGTTCAAGGACACACCGGAGAATTGGGAAGACCGTCTCGAAGCGGCATTCACCGCCGCCGTGGAGAAGCATTGAAACCAGGCGAAATGCGACTTTACCGATGAAACACTGGGACAGCGACAGGATCGATCTGGGCGCGGAGAGCGGAGAGGACGCAATGGCTTCGACCGCGATCTTGGAATCGCGGCTGCACGCAATCGAGGAGCGGCTGCGAGAACTGGCGCCTGCAGCGAATCCGATTCAATGCGCGGACGCGCTGCGGGAGAAGGGCTATTTGCTTGCGTCTCTAGAGCGCGGCGACGAGGCCTGGCGCGCGGTCCGACCGACCATTGACGTGTACATAGAACACCGGCTTTGGGAACAGGCGGTGGATGCCTGCGACATCCTGTTCCGCAGCGATCAGGCGGATTCACTCAGTGCGCTCGGCCAGGGTGTTTGGCTGGCGGTCACGTTCCCCATCAAGCCGGAGGTAACGCTGTCGATGCTGCAGCACATAGTCGATGAGACTCCTGATGATTCAGACGGAGGCGCTGTGGCGGCAGCGACCGCCGCCTACGTCGTGGACCTGCGCGCGGACGACGCCACGCGCGACAATCTACACTTCTTCGCTATACAATTGTTGGGCTCCGTCGCCCGCAGGCACGGCGGGGTTTCCAGCCAACGTGAGTTCGACGTCTGGATGAAGAAACTTGAACTCAACGATCCGGCAAGATTTCTCGTTCGGCTTCGAAACGTGATCGACGTCATGGTGCAGGACGACTGGTGGTTCGACCGCGAAGAATTGCAGACAAGACTTCCCGTAAACTGATGTATTGGCAGGACAAACCGTCAAGGGAAACGTATATCGTTCCGGACGAGATTCAGGATCTCTCGTTTCGAATACGGGCGCGCTGCCTGCCTGTTGACCACGCGCATGCGTTGTCTTGCGCGATACGTCGAGCTCTACCCTGGTTCGAGGCCGAGCTCGATGCCGGACTTCACCTGATTCACGTGGCGGAGTCGGGCAACGGCTGGTACCGGCCCGCGGACTCCGAGGCCGAGGTCTTACACCTGTCACGCCGCACGCGCCTGCGCTTGAGGTTGCCGAAAACACGCCTGGACGATGCGCGCGCCTTGCGCGGCGCTCGTCTCAACATCGGCGGTCACGAAATATGTATCGGCGACGCCACCGCAAGGCCTCTGAGCTCCCTGACGACGCTCTTCTCACGTTACGTAACAACCGAAGAAAACGAATCTGAATCGGAGTTCGTACAACATAGCGTCGCCCTTTTGCAGGATATGGGAGTTCGAGTCCGAAAATTCTTGTGCGGGCGTCAGTCGTCGTTCGCCTTTCCCGAGGGAAAAATATTCGTTCGCAGCGTCATGCTCTCGGACCTGGAGGTTTCGGATTCGGTGCTGCTGCAGCAGCAGGGCCTGGGACCCGGTAGGAAGCTCGGGTTCGGACTATTCCTACCGCACAAAGGCATCAAAGCGGTGGTGAACGATGAGAATTAACCGATACATAGTTGTAGCGTCTCGAAGTGATAGGAGCCATATTCATGTCCATTGAACTCCAGGGTAAAACCATTGAAACCACAGACAACGGATATCTCGTCAACCTCGAAGATTGGAGCGAGGATCTTGCGTCGCATCTCGCGGCCGAAGAAGGCGTTGAACTTACGGAAGATCACTGGGATATCATCCGCTACTTGCGCGATGAATACTTCAACAACGGCGGCAACCAACCCAACGAAAGGACAATAGTGAAAGAAATGGGAAAAAAATGGGGCAAGAAGACCAGCAGCCAGGAGATGTATCAGCTGTTTCCGAAAATGCCCAGTAAACAAGGGGGGAAAATAGCCGGTCTTCCGGAGTCTCGGCGCAAGGGCGGATATTGATCCGCGGCTCGACGGCGCCGGGAGCAACGCGTGCTTTTCGAAGCCCGGGTCCGAGCCGAGGTAACGGTTCTATCCACTATGGCGTATGCCGCCCACCCGCAGGCGTATGCTAGGCTCGTGACAATCGTGACGGCAGTCGAACACTGAGGTTCTGTAACAATGAATGAAGTAGCCACAGAAAAACGTAAACTCATCGAGCAAATGCTCGAGATGCAGAAGAAATTCATTGAATACGAAAGGGCCAACGGCGTCTCGCCGGTGCAATACTGGGCCGGTCAGGAAGGCCATCCCCTGTTCCAGTACAAAGACAAGTACGCCGAGATCTCGACAAAGGTTGTGGACCTGGCGCACGAGGAGAAAGGCTCCAGCCGCTGAACCCGAGCTGCGCTCAACAACGCACGTAAAGACCGGCGTAATCGCCGGTTTTTTTGTGCTGCATCCCCTGCAGCCCGGTCACCGGTGTCTGCGATCGGGCGAAGGTATGCGAAAAGAAATTCGCCGCGAGAGTCCTGTGGAGCTGAACCAAGAGTGCCCCTCGGAGACCGAGACCGGCGGCGAGTCTACAGGGACGCATCGGCGGCGGCTGCCGGGAATACTCCCTCGATGCACGTGCGCCGCAAAACCGGATTTCCCGCTTCACGGACGCAAGCATGACTCCGCGTGCCTGCGCCGGCATGCGGCTCGGCGCCGCCAAACTGCCGCCGTCGCCCGCTTGGTGATAGGCTAGACCCGTTGGCCCACTGGATTCACTAGGAGCCTGTCCGAGTATTCTGCCCGTAACGAGAATGTGGGAGAGCGAGACCAGTTGGTTGAAGATTTGAGGAGAATAGCCAGCTATTTAACGAGTAGCTTCGGCAAAGTGGGCCACTGTCCCGCGTTCGCAGCAGGAGCACGAATACCCGGACAGGCTCCTGGCGGCGATTACGACATGTTCAAGGACAATGGCGCGTTCGAGCCCTTCAAGGCACCTCGTGCCCGACACGAAGTGGAAGCGGCGCGTGCGCCGTGGCTGCTGTGCGCGGACTGCGGCCACCGCATCACCACGGAAAGCGCGCGCATCGACAAGCTGGGCAGACACAGTCACACGTTCACCAATCCGCACCGCGTCACGTACCGCATCGGCTGTTTTCGCGAAGCCGCGGGTTGCAGTTACGCCGGCGCACCTACCCTCGAGTTCACGTGGTTCCCCGGCTACGCCTGGCGATTGGCGCTGTGCTCCGCGTGCGGGATCCATCTGGGATGGTTGTACCGCGGAACTGAAGCAACCGCGTTCCACGGTCTTATCCTGAATCGACTGCGTTCAGAAAAAGACTGATCCTAAACTTGCCGGCGAGCGCAACAGGCCGCTCACAACTGCATCATCCGTTCACGCTCCTCCGCAGACGGCTCGAAACTTCGACCCGCGTAGTGGGCGAATATCGCCTCGCTGACCGCCTTGGGCTCGTCAAGGACCTGAAACAAGTCCACATCCTCTTGACCTATGGTCTCCAGGCCTACAAGGCTGTTGTGGAACCAGTCGATCAGGCCGCGCCAGAACTCAGAGCCGACCAGGATTATGGGAATGCGCTGCGTCTTTTCGGTCTGCACGAGAGTCAAAATCTCGGCGAACTCGTCGAGAGTGCCGAATCCACCGGGCAGCACAACATAGGCACAGGCGTATTTCACGAACATGACCTTGCGGCTGAAAAAGTGGTTGAACTGCAGCGACACGTCCTGGTATTCGTTGGCTTGCTGCTCGTGGGGCAACTGAATGTTGAGGCCTATGCTAGGCGACTTGCCCTCGAACGCGCCCTTGTTGGCGGCTTCCATGATGCCGGGGCCGCCGCCGCTGACTATGGAAAAACCGGCATCCGACAACTCCCGGGCGATGCGTTCCGCGAGTCGATAATAGGGATGATCGGACGCCATACGCGAGGAGCCGAAGAAACTGACCGCAGGTCGAATCGCGGATAGACGCTCGAAGCCCTCAACGAATTCCGCCATGATCTGAAACACCTTCCACGACTCCCGGGAGAGCTGGATATCGTCAACGGGTCGGACACGCCGCTTCGCGCTAGAGTGTTGTTTTTTCGCCATATGGTTTACGCACCCCTCGGTGACAGCGGCCGCGACGCGGCGGCCCTACTAGAAAAAGATCAGACTTCGGCCCACATGCGCACCAGATTCATGTAGGCGGAGTCCAGGTCCCGAGTCTCCGCCGCTTCCGGCTGCCGTCGCAGCAGCGCCTCTCTCGCCCGGTAGAGGGCGAACAGCAGTTCCCGCTTGGCCGCGTCGCGAATCATGGATTGCACCCACGTCACCGCCACAAGTCGCTCGCCCCCGCTGACCTTCGCCACCCGATGTCGGCTGGATGCCGGATACATCACCGCGTCCCCCGCAGGATACTTGATGAACTGCTCGCCGAATTCGGTTCCGATTACCAACTCGCCGCCGGCGTAGGCATCGGGTTCCGAGAGAAAAACGGTGATTGCGATGTCGGAACGGTAACGCACCCCCTCGCCCATCACGGCGTCATCCAAATGCGGGCCGTATTCCATGCCCTCGCGATAACGCGCATACAGCGGTGTGGCGACGCGATGGGGCAGTGCCGCATACCGATAGAGCGGATGGCTCAACAGACTTACCATCAACAAATTGTTGACCTGCTTCAGCTCGCCCTGGGCGCTGCTCAATTCTTCGTTTCGCTTTACCCTACCGGCGGCTTCGCCTGCGCTGTGTTTTCCCTCGACAAAATCCATGTCTGCGAGCAGGTCGCGCACGATACGCAACTGCGACGAGTCCAGAACGGAGGGGATCCTGATCAACATGAACCGTAATTGACCAGGCGTGTCATCAATAGCGACTCTCTTGAACCAGCCGTTCAATCGGAGTCGCGCAACGATGTGTAAGACGTCCGTAGGCGTCGACGATGCGGTCGGCTACGGACAGCCAGTGCGTTTTGCCGTCTCTGACGACGCTTTTGAGTTGCCGTAGGTCGTCTCCCTCCACCCAATTCGAATAAGCCTTCACCAGTGCCGGGAACAGATCTTTGCGCAGCGGCGTCAGATTCGCGAAATAGAAATGCAGCGACGGTCGATTTTCCTCATCGAGCAGCGCAGGCAGGGTGGTGAGGCAATCCGCCAGTAGATCTCGAACCGCCCGTGCCGTCGTCTCCGCACTCGTGCGCGCTACCGTGATCAACATCTCGTCCCACACTGCGCCAATCAGCCCTCCGGCGACAACCTCTCCGATTTCATGGAGGATGACGGCTTCGAGTTCGTTTTCAGTCATGCGTTCCAGCGCGCTCTCCGGATTGCGGTCGAAACGGTAGCTTTGCATGGCCCGGGCCATGGCGTTCTGCCGTTTCTGCCAGCGCCAGTCCTCGATCTTCTCCCACAACATTCTACGCAGGCACTCGCGGCGCACGAAAATGTTGTTTCCCTGCGCCATCGCCGGCGGGGCGACCAGCTCCCTGGCGTACTCCCGACCCGCGACAAAGACCTTGTAACCCCGTGAGGATTCCATACGCAACAATTCCCCGAGAAAGAAATAGGGTTTGGAGAAACGCCCGATTCCCCCGCCGTATACGCAGCCCTGGGCGATAAGATCCGCGTTGATCCTGTCTGCATCCAACGGCTCGTAACGACCGTCGCCGATGGTCAATGGCAGATAATCCTGGTCCTGCAGACTCGCCCAATAGCTTTCTCGGCGGTCCACCCATGCGCCCACGGCATCGCTATCCATGACGTCGGTAAACGAAATGCCTTCGCTCCACCTGCAGAATTCGCGCATTTTCAGGAGGTAGACACACAAGGTGTAATCACCGGCGAACCGAGCGTCGGATACGTCGCAGTTTCGCTGCACCGTAGCGATGAGACTGGAGAACGCGGGTTGCATAACCGTAGAGTGTTGGACCTCGAGTTAAACTAGCACGAAGTCCAAAGACGGGCTAGTATGCCAAGCCCTACGGCCGATTTTTCTGAATGTCGACACACGAGGCCGGTCAACCGGATCCTCAAGATCGCCACCGCAACGACTCCATACCATGAAGATGCGCATTCGCAACAAGTGGCGAGATAAGAACCGCGGGCGATCCCTCGAGGATAACGCAACCTCGCTCGCCTATGGGATCTGGCAGATTGCCCTTACCGCGGCGAAAAACCTTCATGCCGAAGATTTCGTCTACGAATCCGATGAACAACGCATTGCAGTCATAGCGGAGTACACGATCTTTCTCGTACACGTCGCCGACCGACTGGCGTTCGAAAAGATGGAAGAACAGAACCGGCGCAATTTCGTTGTTGCCCTGGCCCGCAAGACCGCCCGGCATTATCAGCGGAATGTTGAAGATATCATGGGCCGCGGCGACTACCGATCCGGGTACATCGAAAGACTAAACGCTCGCGTGAGGGATTACTCGGAAACACCGTTTATGGATGGAAGCCCAGGCTACGAATGCCGTCGCTACCTGGGGGAACAAATTCAAGACGTCATGGGGATGACACAGATCAACCGGTGGGTGATTCAACAAGTGATGGACGTAGACGCTCCCGAAGCCGTGCGGCATTTGCAGACGGCGATGGACAACTTGCTGGGGACGTCAAACATCGACCCGAGACCAAACGCCGAGGATGCGGTGATCGGCGCCGACTAGGTTGAGGTGAGACGACGGATCGCTATGACTTGTACTGCTCGGCTTTGTCCGTCTGCTTTTCGGAACCGTCTTCGTAGCCCGCTTCGTAGGCTGGCGTCACGCGTTGCTCTTCCCGCTTCGGGTTCGCAAAATAACCGCCTATCCAGCCCTGGATATATTCGCGATCAACGCCCATCTGCTCCAGCTTATCAACTGTTTCGTAGTACAATTTGTCCATCCGCTTGTGTTCCAGCTCGGGTTTCGCGCTAAAAGTTGGGCGGGCACTATATGGCAAGCTTCGTCGATCCACAAGCATCCCCTTTGGTAGTCGTCGCAACACGAATTCATACCCCCAAAGAGCTAAACCGCTTTGTGCAGGCAACCACCCGCAGAACCGCATGCGTATCTCGTCGGAAGACAGCTTGAAATTGAACGTGCTGCTCGCCAACGCGCAGGCCATACGTATCGATGAACGGAGACTGTGGGTGCACGGCATGACCGACGGCGACGACGCCCGAGTGGAATTGCATCCGACGTGCCCGCCGGAGCAATATCTTCGCCTGGTGCGGGAACTGTTGTCGACACGGGTTCTGGGCTCGCCGCGCGGATATCCCGTATACCTGCGGCGCTGGACTCGACTGGGAGAAATGCACAACAGGCGCCTGGATTCGTTGCTCATGCTCGCCGAGGACGAAGCGGTGATCGCGGTGGCTCGTTCGCGCGATCTCACGGACGATCTCGCGGCGCGCGCCTGGTGGTCGCTGCCGACGGCCGAAGTGGCCCGGTATCTGCTGCAAAGTCGGTCCGTCGTCGACGGCTCCATGGGCGCCGTCGCTGCCCAGTACCTGCTGGACTACCTGCCGTTCGAACCGCAGCCCGCGGCCGTCATCGAAATCGTTCGGCTGCTGCTGCAACCGGGATTGCTCGACGGCGAGAAGCGCAGAACACTATGGCAGCGCGGTAAAGCAAAGAACTATTACTACGTAGGCTTTCTACAGGCCGCACCCGACGTGTTACCGGACCCGCCGCCGGCACATCCGGATTACGTTCTCGCCGAAGACGCGCTTGGCGCGTGCGTCGACGATCCCGTGGCGACACTACTGGTACGATTATTATCGGCTCCGGGGCAGCGGTTTCTCGCGACCTGCGAGCGGGTCCTGCGAAAACCCGCCGACCAGGATGTGGTCGTCGAGTTATTATACGCCGTGAGCGGCTATTTCCGGGAAGCGCGCGGCACCGAGGGTCCGTTCAGTGACGTCGACACGCTGCAGCGATCCGCCGCCGCCGCCGTTCGGGATCGCGCGCCCGCAATTCGGCAGGTGCTGGAACGCCTGCCCAACCGCGAGCGGGAACTGAGGGCGGTGCTTTTGCTGACCCATTGCGGCGAGCCGTTGATCAGATCGATCTTCGCGCGCACCGACGCCGTCGGTTCTTTGATGCGTCGCAAGATCGCCCCCGTGGTCAACCCCATGCTCGAGGCCATCGCTACGCTGAGACGGGCGTGAGCGGCGGGCGTGCGGGCGCAGCCGAACCGGACCGCACGCGTACGGGTTTGAACCGCGGTCGCTCAGCCGAGTCTGTAGCG
>CAMYIN010000133.1 GCA_947258495.1 uncultured Gammaproteobacteria bacterium | reverse complement strand
GGTAGTGGTATATCGCGGCGAAGACGTGCTGTCCGCGGTCAGCCGCAGTCACGTCAAGTTCAAGATCTTGAGCGACGAAGAAATTCAACGCTACTGCCGCACGTCGGAGCCGTTGGACAAGGCCGGTGCCTATGCGATACAGGGGCTGGCGAGCGGCTTTGTCGAGCACCTGGAGGGCAGCTACACCGGGGTGGTGGGTCTGCCCATGTTTGAGCTTCGAATGTTGCTGGACATCGCGGGCATCGACTGGATATGAGCGAAGAGGTGTTAATCAACGTCACCCCGCAGGAGACCCGCGTCGCGACGGTTGAAAATGGCGTGCTGCAGGAAGTGCAGATCGAGCGCGTCAAATACCGCGGTATCGTCGGCAATATCTACAAAGGCCGCGTGGTGCGCGTGTTGCCCGGCATGCAGGCGGCGTTCATCGACATTGGTCTGGAGCGCACCGCGTTTCTACATGCCTCGGATATCATGCACCGCGGCGACGAGAACCACAACGGAGAACTTGAGACCGGTCACAGCGAACCCATACACAGCCTGTTGGCGGACGGTGAGGAAGTCGTGGTTCAAGCTCTGAAGGACCCGCTGGGATCCAAGGGTGCGCGCTTGACGACCCAAATCAGCATACCCGCGCGGTTCCTGGTGTACATGCCCTATGGCCAACATTTCGGGGTGTCACAGAAAATCGAGGACCCGGAGGACCGCGAGCGGTTGCGACAGACCGTCGCGCAGATTTTCGAGAACGAAATTCAGCAAGGCGGCGTCATCGTGCGTACGGCGGCGGAGTCCGCCGCCGAAGAAGAGTTGCGGCTGGACGTCAATTTTCTGCAAAAGGTGTGGCAGCGCCTTCAGCAGCGGATTGAAACCGTTGTCGCGCCCGGTCTGATTCACGAAGACATCCCGCTGGCGATGCGGACCATGCGCGACGTCGTGCGCAGCGACGTGCAAAAAGTGCGCATCGATTCCCGGGAGACATACAATAAAGCCATCAACTTCGCAAAGGATCTCATACCGGAAGTCGTCGATCGGATCGAGTACTATCCCGGCGAGCGGCCGATATTCGATCTGTATTCCGTCGAGGATGAGATCAAGCGCGCACTGGATCGCAAAGTACCGATAAAATCCGGCGGCCATCTGGTCATTGACCGCACCGAAGCAATGACCACCATCGACGTCAATACCGGCGCCTATATCGGCCGGCGCAATCTGGAAGAGACCCTGTTCAAGACCAACCTGGAAGCCGCGCAGGTGATTTCCAGGCAGTTGCGATTGCGAAATATCGGCGGCATCATCATTATCGATTTCATCGATATGAAAGACGCGGAACACCGGCGCCAGGTGATGCGCGCGCTGGAAAAATCCCTGGCGCGGGATCGAACCAAGACATTTGTAACCCACATGTCGCCGTTGGGCCTGGTGGAGGTGACGCGAAAACGCACGCGGGAGAGTCTCGAACTGACATTGTGCGAGCCGTGCAGCGTGTGCGATGGGCGTGGTGTGTTGAAAACTCCGCAGACGGTTTGCTACGAGATCTTCCGCGAGATTCTGCGCGAATCCAGGCAGTTTGACGCCAAGGAGTTTCTGATTATCGCCTCTCAGATCGTTTCCGACATGTTACTCGACGAGGAGGCGACGACGCTGGCCGATTTGCAGGGATTCATAGACACACCCGTTCATCTGCAGGTTGAAGCAACCTACCAACAGGAAGAATACGATGTGGTGCTGCTGTAAACGCCCCGGCGAACACTGGGGGCTAGATGAAGGTCGGTTTCCGAAAGGCGCTGATCAGATGAAGATCATGAGGGGTGGTAATATATTCCTGACCACTTCCGCTAACGGCAATCCGTCTCAACAGGTCGAGCTCAGACTCCAGCTGTTTCGAAATCTCGATACTGACAGCAAGATCACAAAGAACCTGTGCAAAGGCGTCTTTCTGCGGCATCATCATTGACAAATTCTCGGGAATTATTGCGTCCGGACACCATCGTCCGGCGCCGGCCTCGAGGCGCGTATTACAAGCCTAGGCTAAGTTCGCTGCGAGTACATTTCAGGCTGATGGAAGTTATCTTTGAACAGACAAATGGCGGCGATCACGGTCGTCGGGGCGTTGACGCCCGGGGGCGTTCATCGGTTTGCGCCTGTGATCGACGCGTAGCACCGACGTCACCGCGCCGTTGCGCCGATTCCGGCGCCGGGGTCAGCGCGTGATTCGGGCCACCGTCCGCGTCCTTAGGTATTCGCTGTACGCCGTCGGCGTATTGTTGCTGCTTGCTGTCGCGGCGCTGGTCGGGCTGCGTGCCTGGTGGCCGAATCTGGCCGATCACAAGGCCCGCATCGAGGCCTACTTGACGGATCAACTCGGCAGACCGGT
>CAMYIN010000132.1 GCA_947258495.1 uncultured Gammaproteobacteria bacterium | reverse complement strand
CGGAAACGCCCTCTTCAGCTGCGGGCCGAGCGTATTAATTTTTTCACTATAAATGGAAAGCCTTCGCTTGCTTAACATGAGCGACGTTTTGTGATCTCTGTTTTCGAACGCCTGTTTGGCAAGATGCGGAATACGACGCAATTCAGAATATAAGGCATCAAGTTCTTGCAGTATCCAATTGGCCGTCAATTCCACCTTCTCCATCTCGGTCTCGGCTTGCATGATCAAGGCGGCGTAGTCGTCTGCGCGCGCAGGCTCTTTCGGTGCCTGCACTGAGGAACGCTTATTCATGATGTGCTAGTTGTAACAAAAAACAAACAAAAAGGGGTCAGTACCCATTTCGGCCAACCGCTTGCAACAAAAAGGGGTCAGTACCCATTTCGGCCAACCGCTTGAAGACAAAAGGGTACTGACCCCTTTTTGCGGGTGCAAGCGCTGTGCTCAGAATGAAGTCTGTGGTACCTCGTCTACGCCCATACGCGGTTTGCCGCCACGATAGTCGATAAATTGGCGTCAGTACCCTTTTTCGGTATAGCGCTAAGCCATCTCTTTGATACTAAGGTTACTTAAAGGCAAAAGGGTACGGATCCCTTTTTGTGGGCGCAAGCGCTATGCTCGGGATGACGGCTGGGAGAGCTACAACTTTGGAACTTCGACGCGGTGCTGTTTGGCGGCGCTGCGTAGTTTGTCATCCAGGGTGACGAGCTCGGCTTTGAGCTCGCGGGCGGTCCAAAGGTCGCTGGCGTCGTATGTGCTCAACCTAGCGTCGAGTGCGAGGGACACTATTTCCGTGTGCACCACACTCACGTGTTCGATGGGCAGGCGCTCGGCCAGACCAAACGCGGCGCGAAGGGGTTGCGCCAATTCGGGGTGGGCCGCGATTTTGCGCCGGCAGACGTTTGCCACCTCAAACATCAGGAGTTCGGGCGCAAACAGGCGATGTCACTCAATACGCCGCGCCACCGACTGGGCCTCGGGTTCGCCGAATAACAACGCGGCGAGCGCCGAGGCATCAACGACGCGTGCCGCCATCTCGATCTTCCCTGATCATACTTTTAGCTTCTGCGGGCGTGCGCAACCCAAGCCGGCGTACCGCTTCCCACGTCTGCAATGGAGTGACCGGTGCCTCCTTACTTACACTGCGTTCCAAGATTGCCATCAACTCACCCTGCAGCGAGCGGTGGTGTCGTTCGGCGCGCCGGCGCAGCCGCTCGGCGACGTCGTCGGGCACGTTTTTGATGGACAGATTGATAGCCATGCAGGAAAGCGAAATTGGTTCCGTAACAGATCTACTTTAGAACCACTTGAGAAGCAAGGCAATATCTTTAGGAACGAGACATCTATTGCGAATGCGTGTGCAGGAGGCCGCCGAGGATTGAGGACGGGACAGACCCCTTCCTCGTAAAAAAGGGGTCTGTCCCCTGTTAACACGTCACCCGCGCGTCGACTTCACTTCCTGGATCCAGTCACACTTTATGCCGGCCTTTGCGTGATGCTTGTCGATCGCGTCGTGGTTCGGTGCGTCCAGCACGCAATAAATTTTGTTTTCCTTTTCGTTGAACAGGATGTCGTGGTGCGTGACCCCGAATTCGTCCGGCGGCGCGTTCTGCAAATTACGCAGGGTGTCCGCCGTGAACGGTTTCATGGGGTGGCTGTCGATGAACTTCGGCATGGTTGTCACCTCCTCCCACCCGGACGATGGGAATGGCCGAGCACCTTTCGACGACGGCCTCGGCTGCCAAACGTTTAGTTTCAGAGATGCTTCGGCAGCTCGGCGGTCTTGGGTCCTTCGTGGCGTCGGTTTGGCGTCGCGGAGGAGGCGAGGACCCGTGGCTTTGCGTCCCCGGCTTTCACCGGGTTTGCCTTTATCTAGGCTCTGAGCGGTCTGTTACTGCAAAAACCAACCTATCACGTAGGAATTAATCGTGTCAAACGCCCATCGGCCCTGTAGGGCCAAAACGGGGTCACAAAACGGGGTCAGACCCCTTTTTTACCTTTTGGGTCACAAAACGGCAAAACGGGGTCAGACCCCTTTTTACCTTTTTACGGCAATCGGTTGCCTTCGATGACTAGATATATATCTTTTTTTAGGAAGTACGTATTGGTGACGCGGAGTTTCTCGGAATTCTCGACGTGTTGCAGCGTGTCGCGGTCGAAACGGGCGCCGTAGACCTTCTCCACAAACGGCGCGAAGTACTCCTGGCGCCGGCGCAGTGCGGGATCTTCCGAATACACCATTTCCAGGAGACGAAAACGCCCACCGGGCTTCAATACCCGCTCGAACTGCCGGACCGCCAACGGTTGCAGCGCGTCCGGCATAACGCAGCAGAGGAAAAAGGACACCACCCAATCGAAGTGACTCTCCGGACAGGACGTCAGCGCGGTCGCGTCTTCCCGAATCAGTTCCACGGCGCAGGCCGCGTTCCGGCTTCGCCGCCTCGCCTTCGCCAGCATCTTGCTACTGAGATCGATGCCGGTGAGCTCGACGCCCGGGGCATAGTGCCGCAGGTTGCGGCCGGTGCCTACCCCCGCCTCCAGCACTTTCTGGGCTACGTCGCGCAGCAGCTGCGGACGCCAGCGCCGATACTGCCGCTCCCAGGGATAATCCAGGATGTCGTAGAACCAGGCGGTGACGTTGTACTTGGATTCCAGTACCGCGTTCTCCGTGCTCATGGGTCGATCGTTCTGCAACCGAAACGCCCTCCGCAGGCACGCACGTCCGCATCATAAATTACGTCGGCCTATTTTACTGCTTCTGCGTCCCGGAAACCTCTGCAGAAAACGGGTATAAAGACAAAAAGGGGACGTGACAATTAAATGGGGTCTGATAATCATAAGCCGTCTCCTCGGCTTGGTAGTATTGATTGAGTTCCGAAGCTTAATCAACTGCCTCACAAAGGAGACGACTGATGACACTGTATTGCGGAATTACCTCCATAGCAACAATTCGTTGGTTTCCATCATTGATGAGCGGGATCGTATCGTTTATGAGAAACGGCTCGCGAACGATCTGGCTGTTATTCGCCGGGTCCTGTTGGGCTATCGAGATCAGCTCGCCGGCGTGGTGGTGGAATCGACCTACAATTGGTACTGGCTGGTGGACGGATTGAGTGAATCGGGTTTTGATGTGCGCTTGGCCAATACCGTTGCCCGGAAACAATACAACGGTCTGAAGTATACCGACGATAACGAGAACAAAAAGGAGACGGACCCCTTTTACCCCTTTTTAAACAGCGTTAGTCGATTGAGAAGCGGTTCTCGACTCGCCTGTTGCGGTCGATCGCCCCTCGACTCACAAGATTTTCCCGCAAGACTTCGATAACCGTTGCGCTGCTCCCGTACACGTTCGCGCCGCCGCCGTCGGCGGATCCGGACAAGGCCGGGCGCCACAGGAGATTCAAAACCCGCATGGGCGCCGTTTCCACATCCGGCTTGAGACCGCGCACGCCGGCCCGCATCGACAGCGGCCAATAGAAAAGCAGCGGAAAGTAGTGATAGGTGCCGAAGTTGTCCTGATGGTTGGCAAGATCGTCGAAGCCGTGATGAATGCCGCGTAGTTCCTGCAACGACTCGCTGTCGGCCAGGGTCTCCGAGGGATCTTTGATGCCCCTCGTCAATAGTGCGTCGTAGTCCGAACACAGGGTTTCCACGACGTCCTTGTTCAACACCAGCGTTGCGCAATGCCAGGGAAATTCGTCTTCGGCAGTGGTCCGCAGGTAACCCAACTCGATATCGGTTTCGAAGGATTCCATATAGTGCAGTTTGAGGACCTTGAGATCGTGGGTGAATTGACGAAGTTCCTCGAGGAAACGAGGATGCCGCGCCAGGAACTCCTGGTCTTCCATCTGCGGAAAGAGTTCCTTGACCCAGGCCTGTCCGTCGACTGCGACGTAGCCGAGCTCACCCCGCGCACTCAGAAAGTAGAATCCCTCGATCCCCGGGTATTCGCGACTCAGCTCGGATATCGCGATGTCGTTATTCACCAGCAAACCCCCCAACGGGATTTCTGTCGATAAACAGAATTATAAGAATGTCATCCGGACTTCGCTACGTATACAAAAAGTATAAAAAGGGGACGGACCCCTTTTTTCCGAGAAAAAGGAGTCCGTCCCGTTTTTGCGATTATGCTGGCGTTCGGGCCCGAAACCTATGCTGCGCGAGCGGCACGCGCAGAGTGACGTCGACGCCGGAGACGTCTTCGCGGTTGGCGACCTGCAGCCGGCCGCCGTGGTGTACGGCGATGCGGTGGGCGATGAACAGTCCGATGCCGAGGTGCGGCCTGCCCTCGGTGTTGGGCCGGTGCGACGTCATGCCCACGAACAGGGCTTCGAGCACGTGCTCCGGAACCCGGGGACCCTCGTTGCGCACGCGCACGTCGATCCAATCGCAATTCTGTTCGAGGACGAATCGGATCGGGCTGCCTGCGTCGGCGAAATCCAGGGCGTTGTCTTTGAGCTTGTCCATGAGCTGGGCGATGCGCACGTCGCTGCCGCGGGTGCGCACGCCGGCGGTGGGTCCTTCGTATACGAGGTTCACACCCGCATTCAGCTTTGCCGAATTGGTGACGTACTCGCGCACCAGCAGCGCGAGGTCGAACTCCTCGCGCGTCTCCTGTTTGAGCGCGTCTTCGATGTGTGCCGCCTCGGTCAGGCTGTTGACGATCAACTCCAGCTGACGCGTGGCCTGCTGCGCGTTCTTGACCAACGCGTCGCTGTCTTTGCCGGAAGTTTGTCGAGACAGCTTCTGCAGTGTCATGCTGATGGTGTTGACGGGGTTCAGGATTTCGTGGCGCAGGGTTCGCGGCACGGTCTCGAGAAAACCGGTGTAGCGCTGCAGCCGCCCGAGCAGACCTGAAATGCCGCGCGACAGATCCCCGAGATCGTCGCCCGCCGCCTGGTCGATCTGCAGCGCGTGTTTGACGATGCGGCCGTGATCATCGATGGCGGCGCCGGCCTCGCGCCGCAGGCGACGGATGCGAAACGCGAGCCAGGCGCCGAACGACATCAGGCCGGCCACCACCAGCAGTAGCACCGCGAAGGTCGCCAGCGCGACGTGGGTCAGGGTGTCGCGCTGCAGATCTAGGATGCGCTCGCCGTTCTTCTGCAACAACACCGCACCCAGCACCCGCTCGCCCGCGTAGATCGGATGCGCGGCGACGATGAGGTCGTCGCCGCTGCGCAGGTCGCGCCGGCGCATCACGTTCTCGCGGCCCGCCAGCGCTTCCTGCAGCAGGTCGTGGCCGACGCGGTCGGTGTCCGCACACAGGTCCCCGGCGATTTCCTGCCCGCCGAGCACCGCGCGCACGCGCCCGTATCGGTCCACCACGCAGATGCGCGCATCGGAGCGGCCCAACCCCTGGATGATGCGCTCGAGTTCCGGCGAACTCACGATGAGTCGATTGAGATTCTCCGACCAGGCCCTCGGTACGGTCGCCACCACCGCCTCAATCGGCCGCGCCTTAGCGTCGTCGACGTCCACCGCGCTCAAGCCGAAGCGCTTCGGAGAGCCCAGCCACGCCGCCGGCAGGCGGAATTCGACGTCGTAGCTGTGGCCGCGCTCGTGCCATTCGCCGCGCAACGGCAGCGCTCGGCCGCTGGTCGGGTACCGCCAGTTGGGCTCGACTTCGTAGGCGCTGACGGTGCCGGGACCCTCGGTGACCAAGACGATGCGGCGGCGCTCGCCATCGGCGCCGAAGAAGGACAGGCGCAGGTGATCGCTGGTGTCCAGGCTGCGGTAGCGCGGGTGTCGGTACACGCGCTGCGCATCGCGCACGCTCACGAAACCGTAAATGAAATCGCCGCGCTCGCCCATCACCAGGTCGAAGGCGACCGACGCGGCGAGTTCGCCGCTGCGTGCGTACACGGTGCTCTCCGGCCCGTAGCGCATGCTCCGCCCCCGCACCCCGCCCCAGTCGCCGGCGAAGCCGTCGATCTGAATCGAACTCTTGATAGGGAAGGCGTAGAGCGCGTTCTGCCCCAGCCACGGGTCGTCCGCACTGCCGGTCAGATCGAACCATTCCGGGCGGTCGTGCAGCACCGTGGCCGCCGCGCGCACCGCCAGGGTCTGTGCTTCCTCCTGACCCCGAAGCAGGAACTCCTTCATCTCTTCTATATAGCGGTAGCCCAGCCAAGGAATCGCCAGCAGTACCGAACTGAACAACAGCAGGCGGCCGCCGATGCTGAAGCGGCGCCGTTTCATCTGCACACCCAGTGGTAGCCGTACCCGTACTTGGTGCGGATACCGTCGAACAACGGGTCGATCTCCTTGAATTTTTTCCTGAGGTGCACGATGTGGGTGTTGATGGTGTTGTTCTCCACTACGCCCTGCTTGCTGGCCTCGGCGAGATCGTCGTAGCTGGCGCCGTGCGCGCGCTCGGTCAGAATGTGCAACAGGTCGAACTCGGTGGGCGTGAGCGCCAGCGTGTGCCCGTCCCAGCACGCGCGCATCGACGCGATATCCAGCTGCAGCTTTCCCAGCGTGCGCAGTTCACCGCCCTCGGGCCGCCGGTTGCTGCGATCGTGGATGCGGAACAGGGACACGATGCGCGCAATGAGATAGTCGAACGTAATCGGTTTGGTCTGATAGTCCCAGGCGCCTAGCTGCAGGCCGTAGATCCTGTCGATTTCGTTGCCGCGGCTGGTGAGAAAGATCACCGGCAGGTACGGATCGCGCTGCTGCAGATAGCGGCAGATCTCGAAGCCGCCGCCGATCTCCGCGCCGAGGATGATGTCCAGGATCGCCAGGTCCGGCAGGGCGCGCTCGAAGGCGTGCAGCGCCTGCTCGCGATCCTCGAAATCCCGCACGCGGTAACCCTGCTCGCGCAACGCCTGCGCGTAATGCGCGCGCTGCCGTGGATCGTCTTCGACGATGGCGATGGTTTTCATTGGGCACTCCAGCAGGTTTTACGACTGTACCGGAGTGTTGCGCGCTTGTTGAGGCGGAAATCCGCATCTCCACGATATCTCCAGGTTTTGTCCACGATTACGCCAAGATTGAGCACCGATGTGCTGCTGGAATGGGCCGCACAACCACTACCCGGCGCGGCCAGGAGGAACCACCGCCAGGGACGGCGGCGCTGGAACCGACATGAAGGAACAGGTATGAAACGACTTCTCGACAAAAAAAAGGGGTCGGACCCCTTTCTTCGGAGAAAAAGGGGTCCGACCCCTTTTTTATTTTTGATGCTGCTCGGCCTGGGGTGGCTGGTCCCCGTGTACGCGGACCCGGGTGCCGGCGGGCGACCGCAGGACGCTACCCGCGGCAGTCTGTGGTTGCGCGACGACGGCGCGGCGCACTACATGCCGGCGCCGACCCTGGAGACGGACGTGCGCATGGACATCACCGGCATGCTCGCGCGCGTGCGGGTGCGTCAGCGGTTCACCAATCCGGGGCAATCGTGGGCCGAGGGCATTTACGTGTTTCCGCTTCCCGAAAACTCGGCGGTCGATCACATGCGCATGCACATCGGCGAGCGCGTGATCGAGGGGCAGATCAAGGAGCGCGCCGAGGCCAAGCGCACGTACGAGCGCGCGAAAAAGGCCGGCAAGAAGGCCTCGCTGGTGGAACAGGAGCGGCCCAACATCTTCACCACCTCGCTCGCCAACATCGCACCCGCCGAGTCGATCACGGTGGAGATCGAATATCAGCAGACGGTGCGCTACGTCGACGGCGCCTTCCACTTGCGCTTTCCCACGGTGGTCGGGCCGCGCTTCATACCGGGCATGCCGCTGGGTGCGGCGGCGTGCCGCTGGCGGCGGTGACCGGCCCTTACCACGCCATCGAGCACACGAACGAATCCACCGGTTTCCATCGCGTGCGCCTGGCCCGGGATACGGTGCCGGCGGACCGCGACTTCGAACTGGTGTGGCGCCCGCAATCCGACTCGGCGCCGAACGCAGCGTGGTTCGTGCAACACAAAGACGACCTGCAGTACGGTCTGCTGATGGTGGTGCCGCCGCAGAAGCGGAACGCGTCCGCCCGTATCGCCCGCGAGCTGACCTTCGTAATCGACAACTCCGGATCCATGCACGGCGACTCCATCGCCCAGGCGCGGGACGCGCTGCTGCTGGCGCTGGAACGACTCACGGACGCCGACCGCTTCAACGTGATTCGCTTCAACCACGACAACGAGAGCCTGTTCGTGCAGCCGCGACCGGCCAACGCCCACAACCTGGCCGCCGCCAGAGGCTTCGTAAACCGGCTGCGCGCCCGGGGCGGCACGGTCATGCTGCCGGCGCTGCAACAAGCGCTGAGCGTCCGCACCGAAGAACACGCCACCGCGCAGGTCGTATTCCTAACCGACGGCAGCGTCGGCAACGAGAAACAACTGTTTCGGGTGATCCGCGAGCGGCTGGGCGAGCGCCGCCTGTTCACCGTCGGCATCGGCTCCGCGCCTAACAGTTTCTTCATGCGTAAGGCGGCGGAATACGGGCGCGGCACCTTTACCTACATCGGTAAGAGCGGAGAAGTAATGGAAAAGATGAGCGGGTTGTTCCGGAAACTGGAGCAGCTGGCGCTCACCGATCTGCGCATTGAACTGCCACCAGACACCCGGCTCGCGATGCTGCCGGAACAGATCCCAGACCTGTATCTGGGGGAACCGCTGCTGCTTGCGTTTCACGGCCGGCAGCTGCCGCCGTGGATCACGCTCCACGGACGCCTCGGCGAGCGGCCGTGGCAGACCCAGGTGATGCTGGAAGGCGGCGGCAAGAACGCGGCGCTGGCGCCGGAGTGGGGTCGCCGCAAGATCGCGCAGCTGATGACGCGGCTGCACGACGCGCGCACCACCGATGCGCGCCGGGCGTTGCGCAAGCAGGTCGTAGACACCGCCCTCGCCCACCACCTCGTCAGCCGCTATACCAGCCTGGTCGCGGTCGACGTGACCCCGGTGCGGGCGCGCAACGAACTACTCACGAGGCACGCACTGAAGACCAACCTGCCCAAGGGCTGGTCGTACGAGCACGTGTTCGGCGCCCCGCAGACCGCCACCAACGCCCGGCTGCAGCTCCTCCTCGGCGCATCCCTGGTGCTGCTGGCGGCGGGCGCGCACTGTCGGCGGCGCCGAGCACGATGCTGAACAAGAAAATCGGGGACAGAACAAGAAAATCGGGGACAGACCCTTGTTCTTCAAAAAGGGGTCTGTCCCCCTTTTCTTGGTTTTGATTCTGGCCGCCGTCGGCACGTGGCAGCTGGGTGCCGGGACCTGGATCCACGTCAAGGCGCAACTCGCGCAGCTCCTGCTGGCGCGGGCGTGGGCGCAGACGCTTACCGGGAGCATCGAAGTGCGGCCCTGGCCGTGGGCCGACACCTGGCCGGTGGCGCGCCTGCGCATTCCCTCCGTGGGGCTGGACGCCATCGTGCTGCACGGGCACAGCGGACGCAGCCTGGCGTTTGCGCCGGGCCTCGCGCCCGGCAGCGCTTCGCCCGGCCAGCCCGGCACGACGCTGATCAGCGCCCACCGCGACACCCATTTTTCCGGCCTCGCCGGCCTACACGTAGGCAGCGAAATCGAACTGCAGACCGCGGCCGGGCATTGGCGCTACCGCGTGGCGGCGACCGAAGTGCTGGACACGCGCACGCAGCAGATAGTCGAAGATCCACTGCGCGACGAACTGGTGCTGGCGACCTGCTACCCCTTCGACGCGCTGCTGCCGGGGGGACCGTTGCGCTACCTGGTTTATGCAAATCGTATGGAAACGGATTTGTAATAAACGGGGTCTGTCCCCTTTTTTACGCGTTTTTTACTTTGGGAGTTCCAGCCGTGAGACAGCTGTCGGCGGTCGCACCACGCGTCGAAAAACGCTTTTCATTGTCATTGAAATTTGATACAAGGAGTCTGCAATTCGAGTTGGGTGGGAGTTTCATTGACAGGCAGGTTCGTGACCGGAATGGGGGTTCTGTTTTTAGTCGCTTAATTGCGGCGCGTCGTTAATGCCCTAGCAGTGGAGTAGGAAATTAGTGGGCTGCCCTCGCGGTCGAAGGTGCGGGAACATCTTGTACAGGCGGCAATTTCGGCGTACTGACGGGGCCACAGATCAGTACATTAACATTAACGAAATTTGTGATATAGTCACAGAAAATACCTGGTTCGGGACACCTTCCTCAGACACCCCCACCTAGTCCCCGAATCGGGTTGCCTTGCCCCCCGAGTAACATCGGGGGGTTTTTTCTTTGCCTCCCCGCCGCCTCGTGCTCGTCGCCAGTCGTTCCTTAACCCCGACACGCACGCGCTAACCGCGCCATCCCGCGGCCAGCTGCGTCAACGCCTGTTGATCGGTGACTTGGATCTGCCGCCTGCGAATGCGCACCCAACCTCGATGCACGAACGCCTTGAGCTGCCGGCTCACGACTTCCCTGGCCGTGCCGAGTTCCCGCGCAAGCTCGTTCTGAGAAATATTGATGGGCACGAACCCACCGTTCCCGTTCACCAGAAGCCACTGCGCCAGGCGCGTGTCGATGCGCCGGAAGGCCACTTGGTCGAGCAACATGACAAGTTCACAAAAGCGTGCGCCGTATTGGGCGCACACGAACTGCTGGAACGCGGCGGATTGCGCGAACGCCTGTTTGAATTGCTTCGCCGGGATCATGGCGACGTGGGCGTCGGTTTCGGCAATGGCGTTGGCGAGATATCGACCACCGCTGAACAGTACGGACGCCGACAGCGGACAGGTCTGTCCCTTCGTCATGCGATAGAGCACGATTTCCCGGCCGGTGCCCGACACGCGTGAGACGCGCAGGCGGCCGTCCACGACCAGTACGTAGTGGTTGCATTTGTCTCCCGCATGAAACAGGTACGCGTCCTGCGACAAGCGCTCGAATCTGGCGCTCGCAC
>CAMYIN010000131.1 GCA_947258495.1 uncultured Gammaproteobacteria bacterium | reverse complement strand
GACATTATAGAAAGGCTCGTCGTTGTCGGGCTGGATGCGGTAGAACTGTGTGATCGACAGATTGCGTACGTGCCGCCAGGTGTCACCCCGATCGTAGGTTTCGTAGATGCCACCGTCGCCACCGATGTACAGGTGTTGCGTGTTGTTCGGGTCAATCCAGAGTGCGTGGTCGTCAACGTGCCGCCACTCGTTCGAAATCGGCGCAAAGGTCTCGCCGCCGTCCTCGGACATATTCGTAAAAGTGTTCAGTGAGTACACTCGGTCGGCATCGTGCGGGTCGACAACGAGTTCGTTGTAATATTGCGGGCTCGTGGTCATGTAGGACGAGCGCTTGCTCCAGTTGCTGCCGAAATCCAGACTGCGGTAGACGCCCTGCTGCTCTTCATTCGCTTCAATGATGGCGTAAATCATGTCGGGATCCGACGGCGCGCCGGCAAGACCGATCCGCCCCATGTGATCCGATGGCAGCCCCGCCGTAATCTTCTGCCAGGTCTTGCCGCCGTCAGTCGTCTTATGAATCGCGCTCCCGGGACCGCCGTTGATCAATACCCAGACGTGGCGACGGCGCTGGTAACTCGAGGCAACGATGACATCGGGGTTACGCGGATCGACCACGAACTCGTTGATGCCCGTGTGCTCGTCGATGTCGAGGATGCGGTCCCAGGTGCTGCCACCGTCCGTCGTGCGGTACAGTCCGCGGTCGCCACCGTCGCTCCACAACGGTCCCTGCGCAGCGACGAGAAGCTCGTCGGAGTTGTCGGGATTGATCCATATCTGACTGATGTGGCCCGAGTCCTTTAGACCCGTGTTTGTCCAGTTCGCACCGCCGTCAATCGATTTGTAAACGCCGTCGCCATAGGCGACGCTGCGTTGCGCGTTGTTTTCGCCGGTCCCCACCCAGATGGTTCGGATCGAGTTCGACGACGCCAATCGCGTACGATCCCTGGTCATCGAAAATAGGCGTCCAGGTGATGCCGGCGTTGTCGGTCTTCCAGAGATTGCCCGACGCCGTCGCGACGAGGAATTCGTGGTCACCTCCGGGATAAAACGCGAAGTCCGAGATACGTCCCGAGGTAATAGCCGGACCGATCGGGCGTAACGGAATACTGGCAAGCGGGTTGCCCTCTTCCTCGTCGGCGTGGATGACGGCCGGTGCAACTGCAAGAACACCGCACATGCCGGCGGCAAGAATCAAACGCGAAATTACGGTCATTGGATTCCCCGTGTGCTGTTATTTTTCTCGGCGGCCTGGGGCGCCGGGGTCAAAGCCTATCACGGCGACGAAGTGCATCATAATCAGGCGCGCTAGCGCTCAACCCGGTGCTGAAAACTCTCTCCGCGCGACCGCGGCTCGCTGCAGGGGGCCCGCTTCCGCATCATAGATCTCGTCAATCCGCGCGATGCGATCGGCGAGTCCCGCGCCGTTTGCAATCTGGATATTGAGCCCTGGGCGCGCATTCATTTCGAGAATCAGCGGACCACGGTCGCGGTCGATGACCATGTCTACGCCAAGGTAGCCGAGGCCGGTCACCTCGTATCCACGCGCCGATGATTCGAGGATAAAATCCCACTGCGGGATCTCGAGGCCGGCGACCAGCGCGCCCGTATCAGGATGCTCCTCGACAACATGATTGTCGTGCACACCCGTCAGCGTCTCTCCAGTGCCCAGATCGACTCCTGCGCCGACGGCTCCCTGATGCAGATTCGCTTTGCCGTCGGAGGCTCGCGTCGGCAGCCGAACCATGGCCATCATGGGGTAACCGCGGTACACGACCACCCGAATGTCGGGCACCCCCTGGTAACTGACCTCGGCGAACGTCGGATCGAAATGCACGCAATACTCGATGAGCGCCTTGTCGCGGTTGCCGCTCAGGCTGTACTGACCGCCCACGATATTGGATATGTGGTGCTGAATTTCGCCGTCCGATATCAGCATACCGTTCGATAGACGGAAGCAGTTGCGCTTGCGCTGGCTGCGCCCTGTTACGACGAGGATGCCGTCGCCGCCGCTGCCCCGCGCGGGCTTGATGACGAACGAGTTGCGGTCGCCGACGATCCTGCCGAAGTCCCGGACTTCGCCCTGGTGTGCGATGATGCCGTACAAGTCCGGCACGGCCATGCCGGCCTCGAGTGCGAGCTTCTTGGTGAGCGCCTTGTCGTCCACGCGCGGGTAAAGCCGGCGCGGATTGAGGCGCATGATGAAATCGGCGTTGCGTTCGTTGAGACCCAGCACCCCGAGGCCACGCAATTTCCGGGCCGTTTCAAACATCAGTCACTCGCAAGCTCTCTGAAGCGCCGCAGTTCGGTCAGCCTGTAACCCGTGTAGCGTCCTGCCAGCACGACGAGCGCCAGAATAATCAGCAACAGTTCCGGAAACGTGAAA
>CAMYIN010000130.1 GCA_947258495.1 uncultured Gammaproteobacteria bacterium | reverse complement strand
CGCGCGGGCGCGGGCGTATTCTACGGCGGCTTGCTCGACCTTGGAATTGAGCTCGGCGATGACCTGTTCTTTCGCCACCCAGTCGCCGCGCTCGACGCGTATCTCTTCGATGATGCCGTCTGCGCGGCTGCTGAGCTCGATCTCGACGTTTGGTTCGATGACGCAATCGAGTTCCTCCATGTCCGCCATCGTCGCCCACGAAGGCAGCATCAGGACGAGAACACGAAGAGCTCTATGGATCTGTGTACCCATTTCAAATCTTCAATCGGGCTAGTACAGCGGTCCGGTGAAGGCCAGCGATTGCTGCATCTGCTCGTCGTACTTGACGAGATCGCGGCGCTGCCGTGCGTCGTGGTTCTCCGCAAGTCGCTGTGCCAAGCCCATCAACATCCGGCCCGAGACCGGCAGACCCAGTTTCCTCAGACTTATAGTTAGTCTCAGTATAGTCGATGGCAGGAACGCCTGCGGGAGCTCGTCTTCCAGGGAGACGATTTCACCAAAACAGCCCGGATCGCCTTGTCTTCCGCAGCGGCCGAAGAGCTGACGGTCGATGCGCCGGGCTTCGTTCCTTTCGGTGGCAATGACGTACAGCCCGCCGTTCTCGGCCACGCCCGGGCCGAGGCGGATGTCGGTGCCGCGGCCCGCCATATTGGTGGCGACCGTGATCGAGGTGGCGTTTCCGGCGGCGGCGATGATGTCGGCCTCACGCCGATCCTGATGTGCATTGAGGACCTCGTGTCTGAGGCCGATTTGCGTGAGCAGGACGCTCAAGTGCTCCGACGCGGCCACGGAGCGCGTGCCCACGAGTACCGGCCGGCCCGCCGTGTGCACGCGGTCCACGTCTTCAACCACCGCTGCCCACTTCTGTGCCGCCGTGGCGTGGTATTGCTCGGTTCCGCGCCGGCGGCGCAAGGGGCGATGGGTCGGCACCCGGACGACCTGCAGACCGTAGAGCGACCAGAGCTCGCGCGCGACTTCGGAGGCCGTTCCGGTCATGCCGGACAACCGTAGATAACGGCGAAAAAAGCGCTGATAACTGGTGCGTGCGAGGGTCTGCTTCCTCGGGCTCAGGGTACAGGCTTCTTTCGCCTCAATGAGCTGCTGCAGTCCGAGCTCCCAGCTGTGATCCGGCAGCACCCGCCCGGTGTTGGCGTCGACGATGTGTACGGCGCCGTCCCGCACCAGATAATCGCGGTCCCTCTGGTACAGATGCAGGGCGCTCAGGGCTTGTTGCATCAATCGCCGTCGCCGCCGCGGGTCCTTCCACACACCCTCCGCGTCGCCGCAGTTCTGCTCCATCCACGCCACGCCCGAGGGGGTGAGCTCGGGCGCCCGATCCCTCCGTCGGATATCGAAGTGCCGTTTCTCCTGCAGCTGTAACGCCAGCTTCAGGGCGCGCTCGTAGAGGTCCGGGTCCGGCGCGTTCTGTGTGCTCTGAGACAGTATCAGCGGTGTGCGCGCCTGGTCGATCAGTACGCTGTCGGCCTCGTCGACGATGGCGTAGCACAGGCCCCGCAGCAGCATCCGGCCGCTGCGTCCGTCGCTCGAACGCAGCCGGTCCAGCTGTCTGTCGTACTGGCTCCGCCGCTGGCCCATCGCCACCCGGTCTCTTAAATAGTCGAATGCGATCTGCTTGCTCGTGCAGTAGGTGACGTCACAGGCGTAGGCTTGTCTGCGCTGTTCGGGGTCCGTCATGGATTCGGTCACGGTCCCCACGTTGAGCCCGAGCATGCGGTACACCGGCACCATCAGTTCCGCGTCGCGCTGCACCAGATAATCGTTGGCAGTGACTACGTGCACGGGGATGCCCGCCAGGGCCGCGGTACAGGCGGGGAGAGTGGCGACCAGGGTTTTACCTTCGCCGGTCTCCATCTCCGCCAGCATGCCGTGCAGCAGCAACCAACCGCCGACGATCTGGGTGTCGTAGTGCCGCATGCCTATTTCGCGGTGTGCGGATTCGCGAACCAGCGCGAAGGCCTCAACGGCGAGTTCTTCCTGTATGCCCTCGCGACGCAGGTTCTTGCGAAGCACCGCGACGCGTGCCGCCAGCGACGACTCGTCGAGCGCCTGCAGGGCACTCTGCTGTGCGTTCACGTCGGAAAGAAACCGCGTAGCCCGATGTTGCGCCCGGTTCGACAGTCGGCGAAGCAGACCGCTGAGACCAAAAACGAGTTTATCGACACGACCAACTGCGGCGGTCTCTTTTTCGGGATAGCTTCCGAGTCGTGTCCCGGGGCGCAGTGTTTCGCTATACATTGAAACGCTTCAAGAAGAGCTGGCGTACGCGTCGGTACCACTGCCTCAACAGCGGTTCGTGCCCGTGGTCGAAGAGCGCGTACACCCGGCCGCCGAGTTTGTCGATCCGTGTCGGCAACTGCAGGCGCACTTCGAACACAGCCTCGACGGTCGTGACACCCTGTGCGTCGCCGGGGTCCACCGTAAACGGCCCGCCGCCGAGGGGGCCCAGGGCCGGACTCGGCAGGCGCCTCGATGCCGCGGGGACCTGGCGCAGGAGCCGCGCGTCGTGTTCGCTTTCGAGTCGTTCAGCCAGACGCACGCGCACCGATCGGGTCCGTTGCCGCACAAGGCCGATGGCCGTTTGCGGGACCGCGACGCGCACGGTCGGAGTGCCGGGGTTCATGACATAGCCCACCAGGTCGCCCTGCTGCAGAAAACGGCCGGGAATATCCTGCTCGGCCCGGTCGACGATGAACACCCCGTCGGCGGGGCTTCGCAGGATCAGGGACTCCGCCTGCTCCTCGGCGTCGCGCAGGTCCGCCTGCAGCACGGCCATCTCCTCCTGCAGCAGCGACGCCCGCACGCGCTGCTGGGTGGCAGCGAAGGCGTCGTATCGCGCCTTCAACTCCCGCAAGCGTGCATGGAGAAGCCGGATCCGCGTATGCAGGAAGACGTCCTCGGTTTCGATCAACGGCTGACCCGCGCGCACGGATTCTCCGGGGGCCGCGAGCAGGCGTTTTATCACGGCGTCGCCGGCCGCGCGCACTTCCGAATGTTCGGGTGGCGCGACCACGCCTTCCGCGGTCGTGATCAACGGGAACGGCACGGCCACGAGCAGCGCGGCCGCGGTCAGCACAAGGGACAGCGTCACCGTTACCGCCCGCCGTCGCCGCCGCCGCACCCGCGGATGCGTGAACACGAACGCAAATCGCTTAGCCACCGGCAGCACCAACAATGTGGCCGTTGCCCAGATGGCCAGCAGGACCCCGATCGCCAGGTACTTCTCGGCGACGAAAAGGATGATGGCAACGAGGATGAACACGCGATAGAAATAGGACGTCATCCCGTAGGATGCGAGCCAGAATCGTTCTCCCGGCTCCATCGCGGGCGACGTGGCGTCGCGAAGTCCGAAGAGATAATACTGCGCCAGATATCCGAGATAGTTGTTCGATCGGGTGGCGAGGTTGGGAACGTCTATGGCATCGGCGAACACGTAATAGCCGTCGAAGCGCAATAGCGGATTGCCGTTGACGAACAGGGTCGAGACCGCACCGATGAGCATGACGTTGTAGGCGAGGGCGCTCACTACGCCCGGTTCCACGTTGAGCCAGAGAAACAGCGCCAGCGCAGCGAGGAACAGTTCCACCATGATGCCCGCGGCGCCGACGACGATACGCCGGCGTTTTTCCGGGAAGCCGGTGGCGCAGGAGGCGTCCACGTAGGGCACCGGCATCAGGGCGATAAATACCACCCCCATCTCGTGGACCTCGCCTCCCCATACCTTGGCGGCCAGTCCGTGCCCGAGTTCGTGCATGGCCTTGACCAGAGGGTACAGCAGCCAGAGAAACAACAGGTTCTGGGGAGACAGCAGCCGGTCGGTGATGCCGCCGGCGATCTCGTCCCAATAGGTCGCGGCGTAGGCCACCGCGGTAATCAGCGTCGCCGCCCAGACGAGGGCGCCGACAACGCCGAACAGCGGCCCGGCGAGGGGAACCAGGCGTTGCAGAATGCGGTCCGGATCGAGCAGCGGCACCCGGATGGCCAACGGATTCTTCAAGCGTTGCATGCGTTTTGTGCGGTGCAGGCCGACACGGCGCTCGAACAGCGTCTCCACATCCGGCGTCAGGTTCGATTGCAGCGCGTCGGCGGCATGCAAACGCGCCAGGAGATCGATGACGTCGTCCTGCGTCGGGGCGTTCTCGGCCAGCGCTGCGGTCGTGGCTTCCCAGATGCGTTGCATGGAGCGCGAACCGTCCATGAGGCCGATCAAGTGGTAGGCGGCCGGTGAGAAGCGGAAGAACCGGCCGGAGACGCGGTTTTGCAGTACATACCAGGTCTGTTGGCGGAAGCGTTGCACCTGGATGCGCGCGTGCGCGGCAAGGCGCGGGCGCAGGTCCGAGACCCGATACCACAGCGGGTTTTCCATGTGCTCATCCACGACGGCTTGCGCTCATCCCCACCAAGACCACCAGCGCATGCGCAGCCAGTCGACGATACTGTGGGACCAGATCCAACCGCGCCTTCTGGTTTCCGTCTCGATCTTACCGACGCCGCGCATTCCGGGACGCAATTGTTCTCCCTGTTCCATTAAGCGTGCTTCGACACGAAACAGGTTCTGTCCTTCGTGGGCGAAGGAAATCGGCGTTACCCGTTCCACGGTGAAGTTGTGCACCTCGTTCGGCAGTCCGGCCAATATCAGTTTTCCGGTCTGGCCGGTCCGTACCGCGGCGATCTCCCGTTCGTCGACGTTCAAGACGATTCGGTACTCGTCGAGCGGTGCGACCTCGAAAAGGACCTGCCCGCGCTGCACCGGCGCCCCCAGGGCCTGGGTGTGATCGCCGCTGACGACGACGCCGTGCAACGGAGAACGCACACGGGTGCGGCGGAGTTTCTCCTCGACCAGCGCGAGTTTTGCGTCGGCCTGATCGAGTTTGGCCTTGAGCACGCTGATTTGCGACCTGTCGTGGGTGGCCAGTGCTTCGCGGTACTCCTTGGTGAGCTTGGCTTTGTCCCCCGACAGGCTGGTGTGCTCAAGACGCAATTCGCGATCTTCCAGGCGACACATGATCTGTCCCTCCTCGACGAGATCGCCGGCTCGCAGCGGGGCCTCGGCGAGAAAGCCGTCGAACGGGGCGATGACCACACGTTGCACCGTTCCCTGCAGCTGGGCCTCGGCATCGACGCGGTACACGGTCTCGCCGTAGGCGACGATGCCGATCGCGAGGACACAAAGCAGCAACACCACCGGCTTCCACGCGAGTTGTCCGTTCGCTCGCGACCGCGACCATCGCTCCCGCAATGCGGCTGCAATTTTTGCCGTGAGCGGGCGTTGCGCGCGTCGCTTGAAGTCGAGAATGGGACCCATGAGCGACGCCAGGTATTCACACAGACTTCTCAATTCGGAGTCGAAGGGCTGCTTGCGCATGCGCTCCAGTACCATGACGCCGACCGCGCGGCCGTCGTGGCTCATGGGCACGGTACATATCGCGTTGGCACCAAATCCCCGAGCCAATTCCGTATGCGCTGCGTTCGGCCCACTTCGGTCGTCGATGGATTCCGGGAATACGATACTGCCGTCCTGCTCGAGAGCCTCGTGCATGGCGCTGTCCAGCGCACGCACCAGATTGGTTTTGTCGTCGATCTGGACGATTTGCGAGATCGCCTCGATGCGGATGCCCCGCCCGTCGATGAAACCGAGGCTGACGCGGTCGCAGCCGAGGCGATTGGTCAACTCCGTGGCGACGGCCATGGCCGCGCCGCCGAACTCCTCCTGTTCCAGACCCTTGGCGATAACGTCGACCACCGTCAGCAGGCGGTGCTCGAACGGATTGGCTTCCTGGGTCAGCAGCATCTCGAACCAGGCGGCGCCCCATTGCAGGACCCGCAACGAGGCCTGCCGGTTCTTCTCCGGACGAGGGCTCATTTCCACCGCTACGGCGCCCGCCATCGACCCCGCCGGAAGCGGGCAGGCAACGACGTCGTACGCCGGCTCGGAGGCGGACGCCGCCGCTCCGGTGTAGAGTTGCGGGCGGCGTGCGTGCACGGCTTGACGCGCGGCGTCCAGCAGCGCGGGATAGATTTCCGAGTCCTCGGGCCACAGCGCCACCGGCTGACTGTTTTCCGAGCCCGCAGTGCCCAGCAGCACCACGGCGCGGTGGACGCCCGAGAGCATGCTGCACTGCAGGCTCAGCCAGGCGCGCGCGAGTTCACGCATGCCGGTCTGTTGGACGCCGGAGGGCGCGGAGACGGCGCTGCCCGTCTGTGATCCGGGACCCGTCTCTGGATCGAGTTCCAGTGCCTCCTGGTTGCCTTTGGTCATGAATACCCCGTTCTAGCCTGGGAGGACAGAACCCTGCCCCGCACCTTATATATCTATATCGACCATAAGCCCCGGAATCGCAAGTAAGCGCCACCCCGGTTCTCGCCGCCGGAGTTCGCGCTAACGGGCCGTCGGCCGCCCCGCTGGGGCGTCATTAGCGCGGCGGGTGAACGGTGCTTTAACATAGACGGTATTGCCACGCAGGAGAACTCGTGATGCCCGATCAACCTCTCGCAATCTGGGACGACCTTCTGCTCCTCGAGGACCAGCTCGACAGCGAGGAGCGTATGGCCCGCGACGCGGCGCGCGACTACTGCCAGGAAAAACTCATGCCCCGTGTGCTCTCGGCCAACCGGGAAGAACGCTTCGACCGCGAAATCCTGAACGAGATGGGAGAACTGGGTTTCCTCGGCAGCACGATCCACGAATACGGCTGCGCCGGGCTCGGTTACGTGTCCTACGGATTGATTGCGCGCGAGGTCGAGCGCGTGGATTCCAGCTACCGCTCGGCAATGAGCGTGCAGTCGAGCCTGGTCATGCACCCGATACACGCCTACGGAACCGCGGCGCAGAAGGACAGATACCTGCCGAAACTGGCGCGCGGAGAGTGGGTGGGTTGCTTCGGTCTCACGGAACCGAATGCGGGCTCCGATCCCGCGGGGATGCAGACGCGGGCCCGCAGCGTCGACGACGGTTTCGTGCTGCGCGGCAACAAGACGTGGATCACGAACGCCCCCATCGCCGACGTCTTTGTCGTCTGGGCCAAAGACGACGCCGGGGAGATCCGCGGTTTTCTGCTCGAGCGCGGCATGGAGGGGCTTTCGGCGCCGAAGATCGAAGGCAAGTTCAGCCTGCGCGCCTCCGAAACCGGCGAAATCGTAATGGACGACGTGTTCGTGCCCCGGGACAATGTCTTCCCCGACATGGCCGGACTCAAGGGGCCGTTTGGATGTCTCAACCGGGCCCGTTACGGCATCGCGTGGGGTGCCATGGGGGCGGCGGAGTTCTGCTGGCACGCGGCGCGCCGATACACGCTGGAACGGAGACAATTCGGCCGGCCGCTGGCGGCCACGCAGTTGGTGCAGAAAAAGTTGGCGGATATGCAGTCGGAGATCGCCCTGGGCCTGCAGGCGGCGCTGCGCGTCGGCAGACTCATGGACGACGGCAATTGGGATCCGGTGATGGTATCGCTGATCAAGCGGAATAACTGCGGAAAAGCCTTGGATATCGCGCGTTGCGCCCGGGACCTGCACGGCGGCAACGGCATCGCCGACGAATACCACGTGATACGCCACGTAATGAACCTCGAGGCGGTCAACACCTACGAGGGGACGCACGACATTCACGCCCTGATTATGGGACGGGCGCAGACGGGCCTGCAGGCGTTTTCAAGTTGAAGCGCCCTGACGCGAGCGGCTTGGAACGGGTAGTATTGCGATGGGCACCGCGATCCCGAGTGAAGCGCGGACTTATTGACCGGTATCAAGTTAAACTCGTAACACGACTGGCTATATTAACAACGCCGCCCATTCGGGCCTTGGACGGAGCGGGAGACCATGTTAGACGTCAATCCGGACACTGTTTGTTTTATCATCAATAAAGCCCAAGAGTTCCAGACCCAGGAGCAGGTCGTCTTTCCCGAGGAGACGGAGAGCGAGAACCTGGACAGCGACTGGAGCGAGGGATTCGCAGTAGAGCACCAGAACGACATGAGCTACCAGGAACTCAAGAGCACGATCGACGATCTGGAACCGGACCAGCAGGTCGCGCTCGTCGCGCTGATGTGGTTGGGTCGGGGGGATTTTTCCACGGAAGAATGGGATGCGGCGATTGAACAGGCGAAGGACAACTGGAATGAACGCACGGCCGAGTATATGATCTCGACACCGCTGGTGGCGGACTATTTACAGGAAGGCCTGAACCTGCTCGGTTACTCCTGCGATTAGCTTTTCCCTTGAGCGATAAGACAATTGACAGTTGCGGCACCGCTACCAGCCCGGCCGCGGCCGGGCTGGTTACGCCAAGCGTTCAGATCTGTTATTCGAATGGCCTGGGTTGCGGGGTGGTGTCGCTGGAGGGCGGCAGCACCGGCAGCAGGAACGAGGGCTGATCTCCCGTTAAGGTCTTCAAGAAGGCCACGATCTGCCCGTTCTCTTGCGTGTTGAATTTCTTGTTCAACTGCAGTCTTCCCATGACATCCACCGCTTCCGAGAGGGTTTCCGCTTCACCGTCGTGGAAGTACGGATAGGTCATTTCCACGTTGCGCAGAGTGGGGACTTTGAATTTGAATCGATCCGCGTCCTTACCGGTAACCGCAATCAGCCCCTCGGCCGGGCTCTTGGCCTGGTACGGCTCCACCACGCCCATCTTCTGAAAAGACGTACCGCCCATCGCGGGACCGTTATGACATGCGACACAACCGCTGTTCTTGAATAGCTCGTAACCGGTGAGCTGCTCGGCGGTAATGGCCCCCTTGGCCCCCAGCAGCCACCGGTCGAAGGGCGAGTTGGGCGTGACCAAGGTCTTCTCGAACTCGGCAATGGCATCGGTGACTTTGTCGATGTCGATACTGTCATCGCCGAACACCAGCTTGAATTCGGTGACGTATCCCGGGATCGACTCCAGCACGCTCACGGCCAGCTCATGGGTAAACGCCATCTCGCCGGGGTTGGCGATGGGACCGCCGGCCTGTGCCTTGAGGTCGGGCGCCCGGCCGTCCCAGAATTGGGCGACGTTCATGCTGGAATTGAGCACCGTCGGTGCGTTGATAGGACCCTGCTGCCAGTTGTGGCCTATGGATGTTTTGAGATTGTCGGTACCTCCCATGCTCAGGTTGTGGCAGGAGTTGCAGGAAATGAAACCGGACTTGGATAGACGTGGGTCGAAATACAACTTTTTACCCAGCTCCGCCAAAGCCAGATTGATCTCCTTGGCCGGTACGATCGGTTGAATCGGTTCGGCCGCGTAAAGACTGCTTGAAACCGCGATGATCGCAGTGCTCACCAAGGTTTGGATCAGCTTTCCATGTAGTGTCATCAGTCATTCACTCCGAGATTGTGGTAACAGTTGTGGCTGGCGTGTATTTAGTATCAGACTGGCCTCGGGCGTGTAATGACGCAAATCAAGCGTAACGAGAGTTCTCGGGAGCCGTCCCTGCTTCTGAGACCAAGGCTGCGCACTTGCCGTTGCGCGCCGGATGCTGTTAGCCGGACCGTGCCCAATATGACGGCGCTGCATCCGATTGCTTGTCGACAGGCATCTTGGCGCGGGCGTGTATTTTCCGCGTGGAAGTCGGATCGCCGACGAGACCTGTCCCCAGCCCGTTGTGCAGCAATCTGAGGACTTAACCGCTGATTTAAGGCCGTATTTGCGGGTGTTCAAGTGATAAACGGATCCGCGGCCGCGCGTATTGCCGGCCTTCCATCGGCTCAATCCCCGACTATCTGGCGTTGCCAGTAGCGTGTTACGGCTATCGTACGGATGCGGCTATACGCTCCGCAATCGTACCCAGCAAGACGCCGCCGGCCTTGGCAACCGGGGCCTTCATGGCCGCTTCGTCAGTTTTCGTTGCGCTGAAATTGCCGGTGAGTGTGAAGCCCACGACGCCGCCGGGCCCCGAACAGTTTCCAGAGCCCGACGCGCTTCCATTTATAGTGTTCCCCGAGATCGTTCCCTGCCAGGATTCCGTACCCGAACAAGTAATTCCGTCGCCCGCATCGAAGTTTGAATCTCCCCCTGCGGTTACGTTGTCGCCGTTTATGGATCCAGGTGTGACACAGGGCCCGAAATTACATTGGGCGCTGATCGAAACAACGCCATCAGGTGAAACGACCACGGTAATGGGTCCTGAAATCTGTTCGCTTAACACGCCTGGAACATTGACCATTAATGTAAGCGTCCCCGTATAAGTGCCGACGTGTTGAGCAGGAGCGGCGCCTCCCGCGCCGCTGCTGCTGCTGCCGCCGCCGCAGCCTGTCAACGTGAACAGTGGGAATGCGAAAACGAAGACGAGGAACTTGTGGATGGGAATACGGAAACGGCTCGTGTTTTCCATTGCTGCCCTCCTTCTCTTCCGAGAGTGGCGCCCTCACGCTGTGCGCGTTGCGGGCTTGAACACAACGAAGGTCATGACTCTGTGGGCTGGCGGGCCGAGGGGAAGGACGGTCCCTCAGAGAAAAGCCGGCGCCAGCGAATCGTCGACGGCTGCTTTTTTGACTTAGCAACAACCAATCGGCCAGTCAGCGAAGACGTCTCTGGCCAGCGGTTCTCGACCTTCCATATCGCAAGAAACCATAAGCGAGTCCCGGGTTTAGAGTCCCCGATAGGGGATCTGTAAACCCCTCGCCTTTAGGCGACGGATGATATCCTTCGGGGATGAAAGACTACAAACGTGGCAGCCATACGGTATGGGATTGCAAATATCACTTGGTATGGACGACGAAGTATAGGCACCGGGTTCTGAGCGGTGAGGTGGGACGGCGATGTCGAGAATTGTTGCGGGAGATCGCGATGAGCAAGGAAATGATCATCTATGCGGGGTCGATAAATCGCGATCATGTGCATATGCTGATTGGGATACCGCCGCAATTATCGGTCTCACGGGCGGTGCAGTATCTGAAGGGGAAGAGTTCTCACCGGCTGTTGTCGGAGTACAAGGCGTTAAGAAAGCGGTATTGGGGGCTGCGCATTCCGGCGAAATCGGCCACTGAATCCGGTTTAAATCGAGCAGTCATTCCGGCGAAATCGA
>CAMYIN010000129.1 GCA_947258495.1 uncultured Gammaproteobacteria bacterium | reverse complement strand
CCCTGGGCCGGGCCTCCGGATGCACCGTGAAAAAGATGCGACCATCGCGATTGACGGCGACGTTGCCGATTGGCTCCGGATAGGACAGCACTTCTTCGAGAGCCGCGGAGCCGAGTTTTGGTGTGGTCGAGAGATTGGGGTAGGGATCGCCGCCACCGTGCCGAATCCACAAAGACGTCGTTGCGACCAACGCAATGATTATCAAGAACAGCAGAATATTCTTCATGTTTGGCTGCTGCGAACCCGCTCTATTCCCCGCTGCGGAATTCTACATGATTGTTTGCGGATATCAGACCCGCAAAGCGACAATCCAGGCAGTGGCTACCAGCATCAGTGCGACACAGCCGGCGACGAGCTGCGCACGTCGATCGGTCGGTACGGGGCCAAGAGCAATCAGCAGCATTCCGGTGCCGAAACCGCAGACAAATCCCAACAGGTGCGCGCCGATGTCCGTGTTTTCTCCGCCGGTTCCCGTGTACATCAGGAGAGCCAGGCCGCCGACGATCGGACCGTAGCGATACGACCAGCGATCCTGTGCCATGAGTTGGCCACGCCAGACGAAACCCGCGACGAGCCCGAGTGCCGCAAATACCGCAGTTGACGCGCCGATGGACCGGTGTGCCGACTCGAGCAGCAAGGTGTTGACTGCGTTGCCCGTCGCCGCGGCGACGACAATGGCGAGCCAGGCAACGCCGGAGCCAAGCAGGCGGCCTGCGAAAACGCCGAACAAGACACCGAAAACAAGGTTGCCTACAAGGTGTCTGGCATCGGCATGAAGTGTCAGCGCGGTAATGGTGCGCCACCACTCGCCGCCACGGATGAGCGCGCCGTCGACCCGCCCTGCCGCGTACCAATCGTGTCCGAAGATCGAGTAGCCGGCCAGCCAGGCGATCGCGCAGACGACAAGGAAGTAAGCAACGACGCCGGGCAGCGCGTCCTGGTAGACAACCCGGTTTTGCTTCTTCGGACGCAGCGGCGGATTTTCGTCGTCGTAGAGCCGCAATTCCTCGATTGCGCGAGCCGAATGCTCGGCCGGCACGACGAGCACTGCCGTGAGGCCGTCGTCGATGAGCTGGTGGGGTATCCCGGAGGCGGACAACACAAGCGCCCGATCGGCGCAGCTTTGCCGATTACGGCTTTCGAACACGACGCGAAGGTCTTCCTGCATTACTCGTGGGGTTTCCTGCCGGCGGATAAAACGCCTATGAATACAGCAATTTACAAGAGGCCGCCAGCTTTCAGCGAGGGTTCAGGCAGGCCACAGGACAATATGATCATCAACTACTTATGCACGATGCATGGGCGTTTCAATGACATTCTGGAAAAAACTCTACTTCGCAATCGCGATTATCAGCGCGGTGTTCCTCGCCGTATCGCTGTTCTGAGTCACGCAGGGATTGCGGTAAGCTTGAACCCCGCAGTCGGGAGTTCAGATGAGACAAGCAGTCAGCGCCGTTTTGTTCCTGTTGGCACCCGTGGCCGCGTTGGCCGAGGTCGTGGATTCCAGCGCCACCGGATTCACGACCGTGAACGAAGCCGTGGTCGATACCAAGCGCAGCCGCGCATGGCGTGTCGCGATCAAGGAAGTCGACCAATGGTGGAGTTCCGACCACACCGTATCCGGCGAGGCCAGCCGGCTGAATATCAGTGCAAAGCCGCAGGGCTGCTTTTGCGAAGACCTCGGCAAGAACGCGGGTGTCGTCCACATGACGGTCACAATGGTTTATCCCGAGGTCGTGCTGCGTCTCACCGGCGGACTCGGACCGCTGGGCTTGATGGGCGTCGACGGCAACATGACCTGGGAGTTCGATGACGCCGACGGCAAGACGCGCGTCAAGTTCACCTATGCCGTAGGCGGGTATCGCCCGGACGGTCTCGACGGAATGGCTGCGGCGGTGGATGGGGTGATCGGTGAGGCGCTGCTGCGGCTCAAGGCCCACATCGAAACAGGCGACGCGGAGCGAGGGAACCTTGAGTAATATCGCCTACGCCCGCCCATCGTCGACCGTCGTGCTCGTTCGCCCGGGCGCAGGGCAGCCGCAGCTTTTCATGGTGCGGCGGCACGCGGAGTCTTCGTTTGGCACGGCGTACGCGTTTCCAGGCGGGGTTCTCGACTCGGACGACGCGGCAGTGCATGAATTTTGCACGGGCATTTCCGTTCTGGAAGCAGACGCTCACCTCGGCGTCCGGGCAAACGGACTTGACTATTACTCGGCCGCCATTCGCGAGCTGTTCGAAGAGTCGGGCGTTCTGCTCGCGAACTTCGCTGCGGTTGATGAGGATCTGAGCGAGTTTCGCGATGGCCTCAACTGCGGCGCAGAGGACTGGTCGGATTTCGTGACCCGCAACCAGCTGCAACTCTATTGCGACCGGTTACATTACTTCAGTCACTGGATCACGCCGCAGGTCATGAAGAGACGCTACTCGACGC
>CAMYIN010000128.1 GCA_947258495.1 uncultured Gammaproteobacteria bacterium | reverse complement strand
CCGCGCTTTTGCTCTCGGTCGCCAGCGTTTCAAAGTCGGTCCTTCGTCGATATGGGCAGACTCGACGTGCAGCTCGTCGATATCGGCGCCTTCATTGTTTTCCGCGTTCGCAATCGCCGATTCCAGTGTCTTTTTAATCGGTTTGGCGGCCTTCTTCGGGCTGAACTGAAGCAGTTCCAGCGCTTGACTGACCGAGAGCCCGCGTATTTGATCGGCCACGAGCCGCGCCTTCTGCGGCGAGATCCGAACGTACTTGGAAACAGCCCTTACGTGCATGACGGCATCCTCACTTCGTCTTTCTGCCTGCGGCATGGCCGCGAAAGACCCGCGTGGGAACGAACTCACCGAGCTTGTGACCGACCATGTTCTCCGAAATGAGAATCGGTACGTGTTGGCGTCCGTTGTGGACGGCGATCGTCAAGCCCACAAACTCCGGCATGATCGTCGAGCGCCTAGACCAGGTCTTTATCGGTTTTCGACTGCTTTCCGCGCGCGACTGTTCGACCTTGGTCCACAGGTGGTGATCGACGAACGGTCCTTTTTTGATGGAACGGGGCATGGTGTGTCTCGATTACTTCTTGCGTCTCCGGATGATCATGGAATCAGTGCGTTTGTTGCGGCGCGTCCGAAAACCCTTGGTCGGGACGCCCCAAGGCGACACCGGATCTCGGCCGCCGGAAGTCCTGCCCTCGCCGCCCCCGTGCGGGTGGTCAACGGGATTCATCGCCACGCCCCGGACCGTGGGACGGATACCGCGCCAGCGCTTGGCACCCGCTTTCCCCAACTTGCGCAGAGAATGCTCTGAATTACCGACTTCGCCGATGGTGGCGCGGCAGTCCAGGTGCACCCGGCGCATTTCTCCCGATCGGAGTCGTAACAAAGCGTAGTCCCCTTCGCGGCCCAGATACTGGATCGCCGTGCCCGCGGCGCGGCCAAGTTGTGCGCCCTTTTCCGGCTTCATCTCCACGCAGTGGACGGTGGTGCCCACCGGAATGTTTCGTAAGGGCAACGCGTTGCCGGCGGCAATGGGAATATCGACGCCGGATCTTATCGCGCTACCCGCTTCGATGCCTCTGGGGGCAAGTATGTATCGACGCTCGCCGTCGGCGTAGACCACGAGGGCCAGATGCGCACTGCGGTTCGGATCGTATTCCAGCCTTTCCACTCGTCCGACCACGCCGTCCTTGTTGCGGCGGAAATCCACCACGCGGTACTTGCGTTTGTGGCCGCCGCCCCGATGGCGAACCGTTATGCGGCCCCGATTATTGCGGCCACTTATGGAATTCTTCGGCTCCGTCAGCGATTTACAGGGCTTTCCGCTGTGCAGCGTCGAGTCTATCACGCGCACGGTGCCGCGGCGGCCCGGAGAAGTCGGTTTTATTTTAATCAGTGCCATCGTTAAGGTTCTTTTCGCTCATTGCATCAGGTGTAGGCGCTTGCGAAATCGATATCGTGGCCTTCTTTGAGACGCACGTAGGCTTTTTTCCAGTTGCTCCGCGCGCCGGGCGTCCGGCCGAACCGTTTTACTTTGCCGCGCATATTGCAGACCTGCACTGACTGCACCTCGACATCGAAGGCGAGTTCCACGGCCCGCTTGACCTCCGATTTCGTGGCGGTCGGTATAACTTTGAACACCACCTGACGATGTTTGTCTCCGAGCCGAGTACTTTTTTCAGAAATCACCGGCGCGACCAAGACCTGAAACAGGCGTTCCTCGCTCACTGCAGCCACTCCTCGACCTGCTTCATTGCTCCCGTGCTGATGAGCACGCGCTCGTGTCCGATCAAGCGGACCGGGTCGAGTTGTTGCACGCCGCATACATCGACGTGGGGCAGGTTTCGCGCGGACAACAGCAGGTTGTCATCCAGCGACTCGCGCACGATCAGCACGTCCTCCGCGCCCAGTTGCTTCAACTTGACTCCCAGATCCCTGGTTTTTGCACTCGACAACTCCAGGTCGTCGCATACCCAGAGGCGTTCTTGGCGTATCAGTTCCGAGAAGATGGAACGCAGCGCGGCTCGATACATCTTGCGGTTGACCTTCTGGCCGAAATCCCGGGTGGAGGCCGGAAACACTTTGCCCCCGCCCTTCCACAACGGGCTGCGAATGGTCCCGGCGCGGGCACGCCCGGTGCCCTTCTGGCGCCACGGCTTTCCCCCGCCTCCCCGTACTGCGGAGCGGTTTTTTTGCGCGCGCGTCCCGGATCGACCTCCGGCTTGAAACGCCGTCACGATCTGATGGATCAGGGGTTCGTTGTAAGCGGCACCGAAGGTCTCGTCCGAGACCTGCAGACCGGTGGTCGCCCGCTCTCCGTCGCCGCGTACTATCGTCAATTCGACCACTTCACTCATTCCCTTGCTTGGCTTTGACCGAGGGTTTCACCACCACGTTGCTGCCGTTCGCGCCCGGGACGGAACCCTTGAGCAATAACAAGCCGCGGTCGGCGTCGACGCGGACGACCTCGAGATTCTGCTGCGTGCGCTTGACGCTGCCCATCTGACCGGCCATCTTCTTACCGGGGAATACCCGGCCCGGGTCTTGGCATTGGCCGATGGATCCTCCGGCGCGATGCGTCAGCGAGGCGCCGTGGCTCGCACGACCGCCGCCGAAACCGTATCGCTTGACGACGCCCGCGTAGCCTTTACCTTTGGTGGAACCGCTGACGTCAACCTTCTGTCCGGCGGAGAAGACGTCCAGACTAACTTCCGAGCCCACCGTGAGCTCAGTGAGTTCCGCGGCGTCGAGCCGGAATTCCCACAAGCCCGCACCGGCCTCGACCCCCGCTTTCGCGTGATGCCCCATGGCCGGTTTCTTGATCCGCCCCGCTCTACGCGTGCCGGTGGTCAATTGAACCGCGGTGTAACCGTCGCGATCCCGGGTTCGCACGTGCGTCACCCTGTTCGGCGCGATCTCGAGCACCGTCACGGGGATGGACTGACCGTCCTCCGCGAATATCCGGCTCATACCGATTTTCTTTCCAACCAAACCTAACGCCATCAGTTTTGTCTATACCGAAAGGGCCGCCTGGCGCAGGTCCAGGCAACCGAATTGCAACCCTATGCTCGCGCCGCTATTGATACGTTCCCGTCGTCTCTTTCACCATCAGTTCAGCTTGATTTCAACATCCACACCGGACGGCAGATCCAGGCGCATCAGAGCGTCTACGGTCTTGTCGGTGGGTTCAATGATATCCATGATGCGTTTGTGGGTACGGACCTCGAATTGATCCCGCGCCTTCTTGTTCACGTGCGGCGATCGCAATAGCGTGAATTTCTCCACGCGCGCGGGCAAGGGTATCGGGCCGCGTACCACAGCTCCGGTTCTCTTTGCCGTATCTACGATCTCCAGCGCAGACTTATCGATCATTCTGTGATCGAAGGCCTTCAAGCGAATACGAATTTTCTGACCTTTTACGTTCATATCGCCGCCGACATGCCTGCGCATCGAGTACCGAAGCGCCCGCAGCGTGAATAACCGCCCTCGTGTTCGAGCTTTTCGAAATAATCCATCGTAATCACTACCGTCGCCTATTCAATGATCTTTGTCACCACGCCGGCGCCGACGGTGCGACCGCCTTCGCGGATCGCAAACCGCAAGCCGTCCTCCATCGCGATCGGCGCAATCAACGACACCGTCATCTTCACGTTGTCCCCCGGCATCACCATCTCCACCCCCTCCGGCAGATCCACCGCCCCCGTCACGTCCGTGGTGCGAAAATAAAACTGCGGCCGATAACCCGTAAAAAACGGCGTGTGACGACCCCCCTCCTCCTTGCTCAATACATACACCTCGGCCTCAAAATTCGTGTGCGGCGTAATGCTCGCCGGCTTCGCCAACACCTGCCCGCGCTCAATATCGTCCCGCTTCGTGCCCCGCAACAAAATCCCCACGTTGTCCCCCGCCTGACCCTGGTCCAGCAGCTTGCGAAACATCTCCACTCCCGTCACCGTCGTCTTCGACGTGTCCCGGATCCCCACGATCTCCACTTCGTCCCCCACCTTGATGATCCCGCGCTCCACGCGACCCGTCGCCACCGTGCCGCGGCCCGATATCGAAAATACGTCCTCCACCGGCATCAAAAACGCCCCGTCCACCGCCCGCTGCGGCTCCGGTATGTATTCGTCCAGCGCCTCCGCCAGCTTCACAATCGACGGCGTCCCCAGCTCCGAATCGTCCCCCTCCAGCGCCTTCAACGCACTCCCCGTAATGATCGGCGTCTCGTCTCCCGGAAACTCGTACTTGTCCAATAACTCCCGAACCTCCATCTCCACCAGTTCCAGCAACTCCGCATCGTCCACCATATCCGCCTTGTTCAAATACACCACAATGTACGGAACACCCACCTGACGCGCCAATAATATGTGCTCCCGCGTCTGCGGCATCGGACCGTCCGCCGCCGATACCACCAATATCGCACCGTCCATCTGCGCCGCCCCCGTAATCATGTTCTTCACATAATCCGCGTGCCCCGGACAATCCACGTGCGCATAGTGCCGCTTCGCCGTCTCGTACTCCACGTGCGCCGTCGCAATCGTGATCCCCCGCTCCCGCTCCTCCGGCGCATTGTCAATCTGGTCAAACGTCTTGATCTCCCCTCCATACTGCGCCGACAACACCTTCGTCATCGCCGCCGTCAGCGTCGTCTTCCCATGATCAACATGACCAATCGTCCCCACATTCACATGCGGCTTCGTTCGCTGAAATTTCTCCTTGGACATGGGATCTACCTCTCGAATTGATTTTATAAAGTGATTTAGCGTTTAGCTTGCAAGACACTTGTGCTGCCCGCGTTCAAAGTACGTTCAAATGGTGCCCACAACTGGATTTGAACCAGTGACCTCTCCCTTACCAAGGGAGTGCTCTACCGACTGAGCTATATGGGCTCTGCAACCGGGGCCCGAATCCACGCCTGCCGGAACAAGACTTTGTTCAACAACCGCCTCCCACTCATAGTATCGTTTCCGCTGTTCTGGAGCGGGTGATGGGGATCGAACCCACGTCATCAGCTTGGAAGGCTGAGGTTCTACCATTGAACTACACCCGCTAGCACAAGCCGACCCTCCAATTTCCAAATTCGTGTCCCTGACCGCCACCAACTTCCGCATCGCCCCGTGAAGACGTCTCGAGCCGCACGATCTGCCCGTTCCCGGTTGGTGGAGGGGGGAGGATTCGAACCTCCGAAGGCTGAGCCGTCAGATTTACAGTCTGATCCCTTTGACCGCTCGGGAACCCCTCCAAAAGCGTAACCGCGTATTTTCGTCAAAATAGGAAGTTACTGTCAACAAAATCGAGCCGAATTCCGAGCAGCCTGGAGCCCGCAGAGGGACTCGAACCCCCGACCGGCTGATTACAAATCAGCTGCTCTACCAGCTGAGCTATGCGGGCCTCGCACGGGGGGCGGATTGTAGGAGTAAACGCCCGACGAGTCGACCTCGATGGTCCGGAAGCCCATGGCATTCGCCGCAAACCGCCGCGGGCCCGGGCTGCCCTACATACCCCGATCAGCTGCAGGGAAAAACCCGCAACCGCGCCTTGTCGTCCTGCCAGCGGCTCTCCCGTAGCGCGGTCATGACCGCCGGTTTCGGCTCAATGCCACGGAGTTCGAGCCAGAACGTCGGCCCCAGGATGCGGTTTTCGGGACGTGTCTTCGCCTGGATAGATTTCGTGCTCAATTCCTCGCGAAACTCGTCCGCGCGCGCCTGCTGGGAAAACAGGCCAAGCGAAATGACGTCTTCCCCGCCGGGTTCGCTCTTGACGTAGTGCTCGTTGACCCCGTTCTTACGCAGTAACCCTCTTTGGGCTTCGATCTCCGCGGGTGACCCGTAAGGACCCAGAAAGACACGGTAGGCACGCACCTCCCGCTTGTTCACTTTCAGCGCCTTGTAGGGGACGGACATTGCCTGCAACCGCTCCTGGGCGGCGGCGGAGCCCAGCTCTTCTATGAACGGACCTATGCGGTAACAGACGCGCGTACTCGCAACATCCGGGGACGCGGGCTGTTCCAGGAGCAATCGCATTCCTGCAGCGTTCACCACGGGCCTTGTGGCCGCTACTTGAGTATTCTTGTGGCCCGTGGCCCACAGATACAGACCCACGTTCAGGAGCAGCAGCACCCCAACAAACCACTTCATGACCGTTTCAGCGCCTCGTTCAACCCGATCAGAACCAATTCCGGTTCATAGCTCGCCTGCACCGCAACCAGCGGCAGCAGACTCGGCCCATCCCCCCCCGTCAGAAACCATCTTAGCGGCTGTCCGAGTATATTTTCAATCTCTCCGACCAGTCGATCGACCCCGCCCGCCGATCCGTATTGCACTCCACTGCTGACGCATTCTGCAGTGGAACGGCCAAGCACCGCCCGCAGGTCAAATCCCGGTTCTTTGATCCCGTGCGCCTTCCTCAGAAGGCTTTCACGAGCCAAACGCAGACCTGGCATGATCGCGCCTCCAAGGAAAACGTCATTTTCGTCCAGCACATCCACGGTGATCGCGGTTCCGCAATCGATAACGCCCAGCGCACCCTGGGCGAGCTTTCGACCGCCCAAGAGCGCCGCCCACCGATCCGGCCCCAGCTGTCGAGGGTCGATATATCTGTTTTTCATACCCCCGACGGCAGCCGCGGGATCGAGGAATTCCGGCCGCCTGCGCCAGTTCTGCTCACACCAGGACGTCAGTGCACTGCGGAACAGAGGTCCTCGCACGTTGGAAACCATGATTCGGCGAGGCGCCGGAAGTTCGTGCCAGCAGCGCGCGAACAGCGCCGACGGCGGATCCGATATCTCCACGCGGCGACCTGCGTGCCACTGCGCATCTCCACAATGCGCCCATTTTAGAAAGCGGTTGCCGATATCGACGAGCAAATTCATGCCAGATTCCGCAGACGTACGTCGCCGGACAGGTAGGGGCGCGTGCGACCGTTGTCGTGCTGCACCAGCAAGGCCCCCTGCGCGTTGCTGCCGATCACGATTCCGATGTGCTCGCCCCGATGATCGGTTATCTGAATGCGACGACCGGTGTAACGATGCAGCCGTTCCCAGTCCGCACGGAATTCCCGAAACCCGGCGCGCTCAAAACGCGGCAGCATTCGCAGAAGCTCCGACGCACATAACGCAATCAGCGTATTTCGGTCGATCGCACTACCCGTCACCTTGCGCAAGTCGGTCCAGGGCTGGTCGATCGGGGCGGCGTCCGATTCTTCCATTTGGGCGTTGATACCGACGCCGATGATGGCCGCGCACCTGCCTCCGGACTCGCCGCTGACATCGACCAGTATTCCCCCGAGTTTCCTGAAGTCCACGATCAGATCGTTCGGCCACTTGATGCCGACGCCGGCCACGGAGAACCGATGCAACGCGCGCGCGACGGCGACCGAAGCCGCCAACGCCAGAGCAGTTATGGTCTCCGGCCACGCCTGGAACTCGTAGCCGAGAGAAAACAGCACGTTGCGGTAGGGCGACGCGACCCAGGCGTTTTCGCGGCGCCCCCGTCCGTGCAGTTGCGCTTCCGCCGCGCAGACGTGGCCGTGGGCACGCCGTCGGCCCTGCAGCCAGCGGTTGGTCGAATCCACGCGCTGGAGAACGGAGACCCGGATCACCGCCGCGGCAATATCGGCATCCAGACCGCGGCCTATGGCCTCGGCATCCAGCAAACGGATGCCCTCGGGCAGGCGGTATCCACGGCCCGGAACCCGGTGTACGGGGAGGCCCTGACGCCGCAACGTCAGCATGTGTTTGTGCACCGCCGCCCGCGAAATCCGGAGTTCCTCACCCAGGACCCGGCCGGAGACGAATTCCCCCGGTCTGAGCAGTGCAAGCAGGCGATCTCTGGTGTGTTCCGACACGGTTGTATCCGGTTACAGCGCCTTAATGGCCGCGCGCGGCGGCCGGCCATCGCGGCAACGGCCCGTCGCAGGTGCGCTTAGATCCGGGAAACTCGGAGTATTGCACCCGGCGATCTAAAGATTTAGTTTACACCGCCTCTAGATTCCTCAGGTATCCGCACGTTGATGTCGATTTCCCGTAATCCCACACGTTCGGTGCAAATCGGACACCTGGCCATCGGTTCCGCGCACCCCATCGTAGTGCAAAGCATGTGCGCCACCCGCACCCAGGACGTTCACGCAACCGTTGCTCAGGCCAACGATCTCGCCGCCGCAGGCGCCGGGATCGTCCGTATTGCCGTCGACAACCGCAACGACGCCGCGGCCCTGGCCGCCATCAGGCAGAACACGGAGACAACGCTGGCGGTCGATCTGCAAGAAAACTACCGCATGGCGGAGCTCGTGGCGCCCCACGTGGAGAAGATACGCTACAACCCTGGCCACCTGTTTCACCATGAGAAACAGAAATCGTGGCAGGACAAGGTCCGCTATCTCGTGGACACCGCGTCCAAGAACGACTGCGCCATGCGGGTAGGCGTCAATTGCGGTTCCGTAGATCCGGACAAGCGCGCTCTGTATCCGGCGGACGACGCGGTGTCTCCCATGGTCGAGAGTGCACTGGAACACTGCGATTTCCTCGACTCCCTCAGTTTCACTCGATATTGCGTCTCGCTCAAGGATTCGAACCCCAACCGCGTTATCGACGCCAATCGTCGATTCGCCGGACAGCGCCCGGACATCCCCCTGCATCTCGGCGTGACCGAAGCCGGCTTGCCTCCGGAGGGGATCATCAAGACCCGCATCGCATTCGAGCAATTGATCGGTGCGGGTATCGGCGACACTGTGCGCGTGTCGCTGACCCTTGCCAACGACAGAAAAGCCGACGAAGTTCGCGCCGGCCACGAAATTCTGCACGATATCTACAACGGTCGCGTACGCAGCGTGGTGCGGTTCGAGCCCGACACCTTGAACGTGATCAGTTGCCCGAGTTGTTCCCGCGTGGAAAACGAGGCGTTCGTGGACCTGGCACAGCGGGTAAAGCAAATGACCCGATACGCCGAAGCCTACGCCATCACCATCGCGGTCATGGGGTGCCGGGTCAACGGCCCGGGGGAAACCGACGACGCCGATCTGGGCCTGTGGTGCGGCCCCAAATACGTCAACTTGAAGCGCGGCGGCGAAAAGCTCGGGGCTTTCACCTACGACGAGATCCTCCCCCGACTGAAGCGGGAGCTGGACGACCTGGTCGACTTACGATCGTCGGCGCCGGAGTGCATTGTGCGAAAAAAAACCGGCGCCTGAAGGCGCCGGTTTTGAAACGGGGTCAGCGTCCGGCTTTACATGTAGTCGTACGTGCCGTTCTTCCACACGTAAAACACGTAGCCGGGCGCCGTGACGTCGCCTTTGCCGTCGAACCCGATCTTGCCGAGCACGGTATCAAACTGATTGTTACGCAGGGCGTCGCTGACCTTCATGGTATCGGTCGTTCCGGCGATGCTGACCGCATGCACCCAGGCCTGTATCGCTCCGTACGTATACAGCGTGTAGCCTTCCGGCTCGTAGCCGGTGTCGCGGAACTTCTGCACCACCGGCGCAGCGGCGGGGTTCTTGCGAGGATCCGGGCTGAAAGTCATCAGGGTGCCCTCCCCGGCGTTTCCCGTGATCTTCCAGAACTCGTCGGTCACCAGGGCGTCGCCCGACACCAGCTGCGCGTTGTAGCCCTGTTCCCGCGCCTGCCGGATCATGAGTCCGGCCTCGGTGTGATATCCGCCGAGATAGAACACGTCTATGCCGGCGCCCTTCATCTTGGAAACCAGGGCCGAGTAGTCCTTCTCACCGGCGGTGTAGGCTTCGTACATGGCCTCTTTGATGCCGCGCTTGTTCAGCTGCTTCTTGGTTTCGTCCGCAAGGCCCTTACCATAGGCGGTCTTGTCGTGGAGGACGGCGATTTTCTTGCCGGCGTATTTGTCGGCGAGGAAATTACCGGCGACCGTGCCCTGCTGGTCGTCGCGGCCGCAGGTGCGGAACACGTTCGGGCCGCCCTCTTCCGTCAACTTCGGATTGGTGGACGCGGGCGAAATCTGAAGTATGTTCTCCTCTTCGTAGACCTGGGAAGCCGGTATCGAGGAACCGGAGCAGAAATGCCCGGCGACGAACACCACGCCTTCGCTGGCGAACTTATTGGCGACCGCCACCGCCTGCTTCGGATCGCAGGCGTCGTCACCGATGGTCAGTTTGAGCTTTTGCCCCATGACGCCGCCGGCGGCGTTGATGTCCGCGACCGCCAACTCCGCCCCGCGCTGCATCTGCTCGCCGAACGAGGCGTACTGACCGGTCATGGGTCCGGCAACCGCAATGGTGATTTCGGCGGCGGCGCTCGACATTCCGGATACGGCGCCGACCATCGTCAGCATGAACGCAGTTATTAGTTTTTTCATGTATAAGACCTCCTCCAAGTGGGGTTAGAAAACAATAGACTCCTCGGTCTGCAGCGAAGAGTCCCTGATCGAGGTGCGGCTAACTGTAGCATATGTGTTCAAAGCACGGAATCCGATGCCGACGTCAGTCTCCCGGGTTGCCCGGGTCGATCGATCTCCACCCAAACAGGCCCGCCCGACGATACAACCAGGGATACTGGCTCACCATCTTGCGCGCTTGCCTCAAGCGAAACGCGAACACGCCGATGGCAACCAGCACCAGCGTGTCAACGAGGTAACCGCTGACGGACAACAATTCTCCTTCGAACAGGGCAAAGGTCAGGAATCGATCCACCACCCCCAGCAGGACGCAGTACAACAGCACTTGCCACAACGGCTTCCAGGTGTTGGCCAGGGCCTGGCCGGTCATGAACGCGGCGAACCCCATCACCATCACCGTCATGCCGAGAAACACCCATATCGAAGTTCCCAGAAGCGATACCGTATTCACTGATGCCCCCCTTCGAGATACGCCGCCCGGATCTCCTTATTGGCCAACAATTCCTCGCCCTTGCCCGAGATAATGATCTTACCGTTTGCCATTACGTAGCCGCGGTGCGCCAGGCGCAACGCGTGGAAGGCGTTTTGTTCCACCAGGAAAACCGTAACTCCCTGGGTTTCGTTGATCTCCTTGATTACGCCGAAGATCTGCTTGACCAGCAACGGCGCCAGGCCCAAGGACGGTTCGTCCAACAACAGCAGACGCGGCCGGCTCATCAGCGCTCGCGCGATCGCCAGCATCTGCTGTTCTCCCCCCGACAAGGTCCCGCCCCGTTGGTGTTGGCGTTCCTTCAGAATCGG
>CAMYIN010000127.1 GCA_947258495.1 uncultured Gammaproteobacteria bacterium | reverse complement strand
AACCGATCGTAACATTGGCTGCCCTTCTTGTCGCAACCATGGCGTCGCCGGCCTGGCCGCAGGAGGTGCGAGGCGCGGCATTGGCGATTGATGGCGATACGCTGTCGATCGCAGGTCAACGCTTTCACCTGCGCGGGATCGACGCGCCGGAGGATGGCCAGACCTGCCAGTGGCCGGGGAAGGAAATCCCGTGCGGCGAACTCGCGCGCTGGGCGTTGATGGACCTGATGACAGGTGCCGCGGTGTCCTGCCAGCCGAAAGGGGCGGCGCTGGAAGATGGTGGCCGCGTCGCCTTTTTGTGCGTCCGGCGGCTTCGATCTGTCCGCGAACATGGTCCATACCGGCTGGGCCTTGGCCGACCCGGTGACCGGCGGCGCCTATCGCGAGACGGAGGCCCGCGCCCAACGGAAACGGCACGGCATGTGGAAGGGAGATTTTACCGCCCCTTGGGAATGGCGCGCGCAACAATGAGCCTCAACTTCGGTGGTCGAAATGCGACAAGATGCTCGACGATCGGGGAAGGCGAACCCCATATCATTGCGGCAAGATTGTATGGTCTGAATTGGAGCGTCCATGCGCAAGGTGAGACTGCTGCTCTGGTTTGCCGCCGCGACTGCGGTGGCGCTGTTTGCCGCGTTCTATTTCACGAGCCGGGAGACGCCGGTCAGCGAGGCCGAACAGGCGCGCACCGCCGAAGATATCGCACGCGAGATCGTTACCGGCGAGTTCTCGCTTGTTGACGGGCGCGGCCAACCGGTCACCGATGTGGATTTCCGCGGCTCATGGCTGCTGATCTTCTTCGGGTACACCCATTGCCCTGATGTCTGCCCGACCACGCTTGGCACCGTGGCGCTAATTATGGATGACCTCGCCGCGGACGGCGATGTGCTGCAGCCGCTGTTTATAACGGTGGATCCAGCCCGCGACACGCCGGACGTCGTGGGCGACTACGCTGCCGCGTTCCACCCAAGAATCATCGGCCTGACGGGCAGCGAGGAACAGGTCGCCGCCGCGGCGAACTCACACCGCGCCTATTACGCCAAAGTTTCCGTAGCCGACACCAATGACTACGCCATGGACCATTCCGCCCATCTCTACCTGATGGATCCGGACGGCCTTTACGCGACCGCGTTTTCGCAGCGGGATACCGTTGAGTCCATCGTCCGGAACATCCGGAACCGCATGTCCCCAAAGTAACTGAAACGCATTTCGGTAGCGGGCCGGCCCGAGTCGGGCCGCGATTCGAAATGCGTCGCCAAAATTCATGAAACCTCACCGACCGGCGGATACGATCGGGCTGCGGCTAATCGACGCGCGGGAACCTCGGCCACGAGTCCGCGCCCAACAGGCGGCAACCCACGTCTTTAGCGGATTCCGGGGGGTCGCGTTTTCCAGGGCCACCACGCGCGCCGTCGACCGAAACGCCGCTATACCACAAAGCGTGATACGCCCTTACCACAAAATAGGAATGATTTTAGACGGTTAGTTGAAATGCAAATCCCGCCGATAGCCCGGCATCATTAACCGTATCCGGGTATAACGTTCGGATTTTTCCCTTTAAAATCGCGCCTGTATAATGCAGTATCATGCGGTTAAAAGACGCGACGCAAGGAGCTGGCAATCTCCAAAAAGCGGTTTGCCAATGAAATTAAGACTACAACCAGTATGGAGGTGAATTCGGAAGTCACGTGAAGGCGAAAAATCCGTCTACTGCGTATTCGGAAAAAACGCTTTGCACTTTTTCTTAAGGCGCGGTAGCATCAACAAAAATCGCGTTGAAGAGCAATGGGTTAGGTTTCGTTTCCCATTGAGTGGGAAATGCCGATTACTTCCTCGTTAGGTTGTGGGGCGGCCAGCGGGGATCCAGAGAGTGAGTAGACAGAAATTTTTTTGAAGGCAGGGTGACATGCATACGTACGAACGCCTCTCCGGCGCGTCCGGGCGGCGGGTATTTTATCGGGCAGAGAGGTTCAAATCGCGGGATCTGTTCCCACAGGCCACAGCCCGGGTCGAAGTCGACAATACCCTTTTGGCGCTGGAAGACCTGAGCATGACCGGGTTCAGCGCGATCGCACCAGGGTCGGCATTGTGGGCGCCTCGAATCGGCGACGAGTTTTCCGTCCGGCTGCTGCTAGACGATTTGGTTCTGCACGAAGGGCGGGCACGGGTTTGCCGCATCGGGCGCCAGAAGAACGGAGTCAGAGTCGGACTCGGCCTGACCTCGGACTACCTCGATATCGCGGAGGTGATCAGCAAGCGTAACCGCCTGCTGCTTGATCTTGAAATCGGTGGCGGCCTAGTCCCCGATTCAGGGCTGGTCGACCCGGCCTACAGGAAGCTCACCGCAGATGTGCTGCATCTGCTGCGGAACTTCCGGACCGTCCTTCAGCGCCACGAACTGCGGGGCAACGGCAGTTCCCCGAGTCTGCAGAGTTCGGCGGACGATGCGCTGGCGGTCTGCGAAGAAC
>CAMYIN010000126.1 GCA_947258495.1 uncultured Gammaproteobacteria bacterium | reverse complement strand
GGTTATCTTTCGTGTCCGGATTTCTCGGTGTCGAGCGCCTACCCCTTTGGTCTGCTCTACACCTGGGCGAAACCGATACGGGCGCGCAGCCGCTGCTTGGTGTATCCCTCGCCGGGGCCACGGCTGCCGTGGCCCCGGGAGCCCCTGGCCGAGGGCTGGCACCGGTCGGGGCGCAGTTCGGAGGGGGACGACTTCACCGGGCTGCGGGAATATCAATTGACCGATCCGCCCCGCCACGTGCACTGGAAGGCCGCGGCCCGCGGCGGAACGCGATTGACGAAGCGCTTCGGCGATTCCGCCAGCGGAGTGATCTGGCTGGACTGGTCCTCGACCCAGGGCCCGCGGGTGGAAGAACGCCTGAGCACGCTGTGCCGATGGATCCTAGACGCCGAAGGCGACGGCATCCGCTACGGCCTGCGCCTGCCCGGCCTAGAGGTGCAACCGAACCTCGGCGCCGGGCATCTGCACAGATGTCTTCGCGCGCTGGCCCTGTTTGAGGCCTACGATGCTTGAGCTGCGTGCCTACCGGCCCCCCGAGCACGTCCCCGATCGCCACGCCGCCAACTGGCTGCTGTTGAGCGCCCTGGCGGCGCTCGCGCTGCACGTGCAACGGTTGCCCCTGTGGCTCTCTGTCGGCGTCTGCGGTTTGATAGTCTGGCGCTACCTGATCGAAAATTTCGGCTGGCGGCATGCCCCGAGGTGGTTGCGCTGGGGCCTGCTGCTGTGCGCGATCGTCGCCGCTCTCAGCACCTACGGCACCTTGTTAGGCCGCGATGCCGGCGTCGGCCTGCTGGCCATGCTGGTGGGGCTGAAGCTCCTCGAGATACGCTCGCTGCGCGATTATTACATTGGCGTGTTTCTGCTGTACTTCCTCACCCTGGCCTCGTTTCTGTTTACCCAGTCACTGATCGCGGCCGCGCTCGCGGTGGCGGTGGCGGTGGTCACGACCACGGCCCTGGTGCGGCTCAGTCTTCCCACCGCGCTGCCCGCGGCGGAGGGAATGCGGCTCTCGCTGGCGATTCTCTGGCGCGCCTTGCCGATCATGCTGGTGATGTATTTGTTGTTCCCGCGTATCCAGGGGAGCCTTTGGGGGCTGCCAAACGACGCCTTCGGCGCCCGCACCGGACTCACCGATCGCGTGGTGCCGGGGTCCATCGGCAGGCTCTCCGACAGCGACGAGGTGGCGTTTCGGGTCGCCTTCGAGGGCCAAAGGCCGCCGCTGCGGCGCTTGTACTGGCGCGCGCTGGTGTTGAACGAGACCGACGGCAGGGCCTGGTTCCGAGCCCCGCAAACCGACGGGGACGCCACAGCTGTCTGGAGATTGCTCGGGGTGGGCCCGGCAACACGCTACAGCGTTGATTACGAAGCTAGCAACCGCCGCTGGCTGGTTGCGCTGGACCTGCCGACGTCGGTGCCCGCCGGGGCCGTGGCGCGGCCCGGATTCGTCATCGAAGCGAACAGTCCGGTGCACCAGCGGTTTCAATACCCGATGCAATCTCATCTCGACTATCGCACCGAACCGCTGGATGCGCAGACGCGCGCCCGCCACCTGCGCGCCGCGCCACTGTCGAGCGCACGCGTGCGGTCATTGGTGGAGTCCTGGCGCGACACCGCCGATCCGGTAAAGGCCGTGTTGCGCTTCTTCAACGAGGAAGACTTCCGTTACACGCTTTCGCCGCCGGCTGTCGGCGACGATCTTCTCGATACGTTCTTGTTCGAATCACGCAGTGGATACTGCGAGCATTACGCAGCGGTGTTCGCGTCTTTGATGCGTCATGTCGGTATTCCCAGTCGGGTCGTGGTCGGGTTTCAGGGCGGGGAATGGAACGGGTTCGGGGAGTACCTGATCGTACGCCAACTCGATGCCCACGCCTGGGCGGAGGTGTGGCTTCCCGGTCGCGGTTGGACACGTGTCGATCCCACCGCGGCGGTCGCACCGGAGCGGGTCGAGCTGGGCATGAGCGCGCTGCAGGCGTTGGCGGCGGAGGGCGCCTTTCCCGGAGAGCTGGAAACCGCAACGGTGTTGGCACTGCTGGACAAGCGCGGCCTGCTGGCCCAGTGGCGCAAACTATGGCTGTACTGGGACGCCGCGAACACCGCGTGGAACCGCTGGGTCATGGCCTACGGTCCGGAGCGTCAGTTGCGGTTTCTGCAACGACTGGGGTTTTCGGCGCCTTCGTCGACCCAGGTGGCGGTGGTGCTCGTGGTCGGCGTGGGACTGGTACTGGTGTTACTGGCGATCACCCTGTTTCGGACCCGAAGGAAGTCCGACCCGGTGGCCGCGGTGTATCAGCGGCTGAACAGTAAATTGGCGAAACGCGGCCTTGCGCGACAGCCCTACGAGGGTCCTATGGATTTTTATCAACGCGTCGCCGCGGTGCGCCCCGAGTTGCGCTTGGAGCTGAAACCGATTATCGATCTGTACGTGCACCTGCGTTACGGGGGCGCGGACTCCGCCGACCTCGTTGCCAGGTTTAAAGCCCGGGTGCGTCGCCTGAATGTCGGCGCGATTTGCAAAGACCCCGTAAAACCCTGAACTCCGCCGTCGTTATTTTCCGATACAAAATGTGGAGAAGATCCTCCCCAGAAGGTCTTCGCTGGTGAATTCCCCGGTGATTTCGCAGAGCGATTGCTGCACCAGACGCAGTTCTTCGGCGAGGAGTTCGCCCGCGCGGCGCTCGACCAGCTGGTCTTTGCCCGACCGCAGATGTTCGCGCGCGCGCCGCAGCGCTTCGACATGCCGGCGCCGGGCGATGAACGTGTGCGCGTCGGCGCTCTCGTAACCCACGCATTGCTTAAGGTGGGCGCGCAGGCGCTCGAGGCCCGACCCGGTGACGGCGGAGACAAAGACTTCGGGGATTGTGCCGCGCGCGCGGACGCCCGGCGCCCGCCGCGATAAATCGATCTTGTTGCGCACCAGCGTCGCTGCGACGCCGGCGGGTATCTGGCTCATGAGCCACGGCAAATCGATGTCGCGGCTGTCGTCCACCACCACGAGCACCCGGTCGGCCTGCCGCATCGCGGCCCGGGCACGACTCACGCCCTGGTGTTCGACCGCATCCGCGGTCGCCCTCAGCCCGGCGGTGTCCAGGAGATGGAGGGGCATGCCGTCCAGTTGAATATGCTGATCCACGATGTCGCGAGTGGTTCCGGGCGTATCGCTGACGATGGCGCGGTCGATCTGCGCGAGGACGTTCAACAGGCTGGATTTGCCGGCGTTGGGCGGACCGGCGAGAACGATGCGCATTCCTTCGCGCATCAAGCATCCCTGCTCCGTCGACAGCAGAACAAGGTCGATGCGTGCAAGCAGCTCCTCCAGGCCCTTTGATATCTCCCGGTTGTCCAAGAAATCGATTTCCTCTTCCGGGAAATCGATGGCGGCTTCCACTTGCGTGCGCAGCGCAATCACGGCCTCGACCAGCGCATTGATGCGGCGCGAGAATTCGCCCTGCAGAGAACGCATAGCCGAACGCGCGGCCGCCTTCGACCCGCTGTCGATGAGGTCCGCGACCGCCTCCGCCTGCGCCAGGTCCAGCTTGCCGTTGACAAACGCCCGTTCCGAAAATTCTCCCGGGTGCGCCAGACGCGCCCCCAGTCCGCGCACACGCGATAACAGCATGTCGAGTACCACCGGCCCGCCGTGACCCTGCAGTTCGAGCACGTCCTCGCCGGTGAAGGACCCGGGCGCGGGAAAGTACAGGGCAATTCCCCGGTCAATCGCATCGCCGTCGGCTCCGAGGAAACTGCCGTAGACGGCGCGCCGCGGCTTCGGCAGGCGCCCCAATACGGCCCTTGCGATAGTTGCAGCGCGGACACCCGACACGCGCACGATACCGATGCCGCCGCGCCCCGGCGGCGTGGCGACGGCTACGATGGTTTCCGGTTCGGGCGGCAAGGGGTATGACCTACGACTCGATGCCGGACCCCGCTTCCGGGCGCGGGCGTCGTCAGGTGTTCTTGGCGCCGATGCTGCGGTTGATATACCACTGCTGGGCGATGGATAGAACGTTGTTCACCAACCAGTACAACACCAGGCCGGCGGGAAAGTAGAGGAAAAGCAGGGTAAACACGACCGGCAGGGCCATCATGATCTTCTTCTGCATGGGATCGAGCGGCGACGGGTTCAACAATTGCTGCCCCACCATACTCGCACCCATGAGGATCGGAAGGACGAAGTAAGGGTCCCGCACCGACAGATCCCTGATCCACAGCGCCCACTCCGCCTGCCGCAGTTCCACGCTCTCGAGCAGCACCCAATACAGGGCGATGAACACTGGAATCTGTATGAGGATCGGCAGGCAGCCCCCCAGGGGATTGATCTTGTCTTTCTTGTACAACTCCATCATGGCCTGCTGCAGTTTCTGCTTGTCGTCGCCGTAACGTTCCTTGAGCGTCTGCAGGCGAGGCTGCAACTTCTTCATTTTCGCCATGGACTTGTAGCTGGCGGCGGACAGCGGATAAAAAGCGAGCTTGATCAGCAGCGTGAGAATGATGATTGCCCAACCCCAGTTTTTCACCAGCGCGTGCAGCCATTCCAAAATCCAAAACAACGGCGCCGCCAGTGGTGTCAGCCAACCGTAGTCGACGCTGAGAATCAGGCCCTCGACCTGTTTCTCCAGACGCACTTGTTCTTTGGGTCCGACGAAAAGACGCGTGTTGAGCATCCCGTTTTCGCCAGGCGCTACGTTGGTTGCGTTCAAGGTCTTATAGCCGATGTTGTAGCGCGGCGCGTCCCCCGCCCGGACGACGTTGGAGTAGAACTGAAATGGCCCCCCGCCCTGGGGCAACCAGGCGGCGACAAAGTAATGTTGCAGCATGGCCACCCAACCGGAACTGGCTTGCCTTTCCAGGTTGCGGTCCATCATCTCCGAAAAATCGATCTTTTCGTACTTGTCTTCGGGCGTATAGATGGCCCCGCCCATGTAACTGGGCACTACGCCGAGGAGGAAACTCCGATCCGGAACCACTTCAGTGCGCAGAAACTGCGCATAGAGGAATCCGTTCCAGGGCTCGCCGCTGGTGTTGTCGACGACGTAATCGATGGCGACGTTGTAGCTGTCTCGGAAGAAGCGGTAGATCTTGCGATACTTGATGCCGTCGGGCGCTACCCAATCCAAAGCGACTTCGAGTTCGTCGTCGCCGCCTTTAAGTTTGTACTCGCGCTCGTCGGTGTTGAAGACGGTCTTGTGGTTCGGGTACGTGCGGCCCCTGCCGATCAGACCGGTTTGGCTAAAAAACAGATCTGCGCCGTAATCTTGAAACAACTCGAATGGCGTGTCCGGCTGGTCGACGCTCACGGGGTACTTCAGCAGCGCGACATTGCGCAGATCACCCCCCGCGGTGTCGATAGTGGCGCGAAACAGATCGGTGGTGACGGTGACGACCTGCCCCCTGGTCTCGGGCTTTGCCTCCACAGGGGCCGGCGGCGGTTGGTCGGCGCGGTCTGGTGCCGCGGGTACGTCCGCGGCCGGCGGCGGACTTTCGGTGCTCTGCGTACTGGCACCGGGCGGGACCGGGGGTTGCTGCTCCTCAAGCCATTTTTGGTAAATCAGTATTAGGACGAAGGCAAGAGCAATAAACAATAAGCCGCGCTGAATATCCATTCAGAGACACTCGGCGTGGTTGTGGGCTTTGCGACGATCGTCTTGTTCTGGAACCGGATCGACGCCGCCGGCGTGCCAAGGATGGCAGCGGAGGATTCGGCGCGCCGCTAGCCACGATCCCTTGATTGCGCCGAAGCGCTCGACGGCGGTGAGGGCGTATTCGGAGCAGGACGGGTAAAAACGACAATGCCGGCCGACAAACGGACTCAAGGCGTAACGATAGAGCCGGATAGCGGCAATCAAGAAGCGCTGCATGACGCTCTCAGCGAGGACCAGATCTGTTCCAAACTCGAACGCACATCCGCCGCGATCAGATTTTCGGCCCCCGGTAATGCAAAAACTATCACGTCCACCCCGTTCATTTCGTATTTGTGCCTTCGGAACGATTCTCGTATCAGCCTTTTCAAGCGATTGCGCTCTACGGCGCAGGCGGAGACCTTTTTTGGTACGGAAAGACCTAGCCTCGGATATCGCAAGCGATTCGCTGCCGAAACCGCCTCGAAACGACCGACGCGGATACGGCGCCGGTGCCGAAGCACCCTAGTAAATTCAGATCGAAGTCTAAGTCGCTGATTCTTTGGCAGACGGGCATTCGGCACACGGTGAACACCGGCTCAGGCGCTCAGTTGAGAACGCCCCTTGGCTCTGCGGGCGTTGATGACGGCGCGACCGCCCTTCGTCCGCATGCGAGCGCGGAAGCCATGCGTTCTTTTGCGCTTCACGTGACTGGGCTGGAAAGTACGTTTCATGGTAAAAGCTAAAACTCTTTTGCTAACACGTTCGGCCTGCGGTGATGCTGGAGGCGCTCGACTGAAAAGGGCGAGCAAACTTAAAAGGTTTACCCACTGCTGTCAACCGAAACCGCGCGCCGACGAAGTCTGATGCACGCGATGTCCGGTTTGCCATAGAATGGGACGGCGAACGCAGCGTGTACTTTACGCCACCGGGAGAGTAAGAAATTTGACGATTTCGTCACTATGGGACAAGTGCTTGGCGCACTTGGAGGCCGAACTGACTCCGCAGCAGTTCAATACCTGGATCCGCCCCCTGCAGGCGATCGAAGACGCGTCAACGCTGCGACTGCTCGCGCCCAATCGCTTTGTCATGGATTGGGTGCGGGATAAATTTCTCGCTCGACTGGAAAAACTTGTACGCGATTACAGCTCCGACCGCGTATCGGTGCTGCTGGAGATAGGCAGCAACTTCGAGACAACCTCCGACGCGCCCGAAAGCCGAAAGAGGAACAGCGCAGAGCCGCGGACCGGCACCTTGAACCCCGCCTTTACCTTTGAAAACCATGTCGAAGGCAAGTCCAACCAGATCGCCAGGGCCGCGGCCATTCAGGTCGGGGAAAATCCGGGGAAGGCCTACAATCCGCTTTTCATCTACGGCGGTGTCGGCCTCGGCAAGACTCACCTCATGCAGGCCGCCGGCAACCTGATTGTGGCGAAAAACCCGAAGGCGGCCGTTGCCTACGTACATTCTGAGCGTTTCGTCGCCGACATGGTCAAGGCGTTGCAGCACAACACCATCAATGAGTTCAAGCGCTACTACCGCTCCCTGGACGCGCTGCTCATCGACGACATCCAGTTTTTCGCCGGCAAGAACCACTCACAGGAAGAATTTTTTCACACTTTCAATACCTTAACGGAAGGTCGCCGACAAGTCGTGATCACCAGCGACCGCTTTCCGAAAGAGATCACCGGCGTCCAGGAACGTCTCATATCGAGGTTCGGCAGCGGTTTGACCGTTTCCATCGACCCGCCGGAACTGGAGACGCGGGTCGCGATTCTGAGCAACAAGGCCTACGCAAAGGGTGTGCAGCTTTCCGACGATGTCGCATTTTTCATCGCCCGGTATATCCGTTCGAATGTACGCGAACTGGAGGGGGCGCTGCATCGTATTATCGCCAGCGCCCGATTCAGCGGCCGCTCCATAGACTTGGAGTTGGTGAAGGACGCTCTCAAGGACGTCCTCGTCTTCCAAGAGCGCAAAGTCACGGTACAGAACATTCAGAAAACCGTCGCGGAATACTACAAGATGCGTCTCGCAGATCTACTGTCAAAAAAGCGCAATCGACAGATAGCGCGACCGCGACAGGTGGCCATGACCTTGACGAAAGAACTCACTAACCTGAGCCTACCAGACATCGGCGAGGCCTTCGGCGGTCGCGATCACACGACGGTGCTGCACGCCTGCCGGCGGATCGATGAATTGCTCAAGAACGACGCCAAGATCAAGGAAGACTATGCGAATTTGCAAAAACTACTCAGCCACTGAGAACAGCAGGTAGAATATCGGGGATATACTGTGGAAAAGCCGGGTATTGCCGCGGGAGCGCCTAGGTCAGACCCGTTATCCCCAGGTTTCAGAGTCGTTCAAGGTAAATTATTAACAAACATATAAAGACTTTAACTTATTGATAATTATTGAATTTTTATAGTTATTAACAGTAATCTGGTAAGTAATATCATTATTTTCTTTAGTTTCTTAGAACAATGAAATTGAGTATTGAACGAGATCGTTTGTTGAAACCCTTGGGCCAAGTCAGCACCGTGGTCGAAAGGAGGCAGACGCTGCCGATCCTGGGTAACGTCTATCTGCGCATCGACGATCGGAAACTCATACTTACGGGGACGGATCTGGAGACGGAAGTGACGACGCGGGTGGAGAACGTCGACGGCGGAGACGGCGAGTGTACGGTGACGGCGCGAAAGTTCTACGACATCTGTCGAGCTTTGCCGGAGGATGCCACCATCGACGTGGAAACCAAGGGCGATCGCATGCAGATTCGCAGCGGTCACAGCCGCTTCTCGCTGCAGACGCTGGCTGCGGCCGATTTCCCCCGGGTAGAGACCGAGGAGTGGCAAAGCGAGTTTGAAATAGAGCAGCAATTACTGAAACAACTTATTGAAAAGACAGCGTTTTCTATGGCGCAACAGGACGTGCGCTACTACCTCAACGGGCTGTTGTTGGAGACCGGGGATTCCGTGCTGAGAGCGGTGGCGACGGACGGACACAGACTTGCTCGATCGGAAATCGAGCTCGCGACGGGCGTGGGGGCGAATCGGCAGGCGATCGTGCCGCGGAAGGCGGTCATGGAGCTTGCACGGTATCTCGAAGACAGCACGGAAAAGGCGTGGGTCGGAATCAATCCCAACCATATTCAGGTCAAAGCCGGTCCGCTGGCGTTTACCTCCAAACTCATAGATGGCCGTTTTCCCGATTACGAAAAGGTGATTCCGGCGCGGCTGCAGACGTATTTGCAGATAGATCGGAGCCATTTTTATAACGTGCTGGCGCGTGCGGCGATTTTGACCAACGACAAGTTCAAAGGGGTGCGGCTGAATCTGTCCGCCAAGCGGTTGATGGTTACGGCCAACAACCCGGAGCAGGAGGAGGCCAGCGACGAGATGGACGTGGATTACGAAGGACAGGATTTGGAGATCGGGTTCAACGTGGCCTATATCATGGAGGCGTTGCGTGTGCTGGGCTCGGACGAAGTTACGCTGGGGGTGGAGGATCCCAACAGCAGCTGTACCATGGTTGACCCCGGGGACGATTCGACCCTCTATCTGGTCATGCCCATGCGTCTGTAAGGTTCCACGTGGAACCAGCGGTTACCGAAAGTTCCACGTGGAACCAGCGCCCCTGAACCGCCCGGATTTTGTGATAAAATTCATTGTTTTTCAAACAATAACACGGGCTATGCCTACTGAACCGATTTACGACTCAACCAGCATCAAGGTCCTCAAAGGCCTGGATGCGGTACGCAAACGGCCCGGCATGTATATCGGGGACACGGACGACGGCACCGGCTTGCATCAGATGGTGTTCGAGGTCGTCGATAACGCGGTCGACGAGTCCTTGGCCGGCTTTTGTACCGACATCCGTGTCACCATACACGCCGACGAATCCGTCACGGTTGCCGATAACGGCAGGGGCATACCCACGGGCGTGATCGAAGAAGAGGGGCGTTCAGCCGCCGAAGTCATTATGACGGTACTGCACGCGGGCGGCAAATTCGACCAAAACTCCTACAAGGTGTCCGGCGGACTGCACGGAGTGGGCGTTTCGGTCGTCAACGCGCTCTCCGATTTCCTGCGCTTGACGATCAGCCGCGGCGGCCAGATCCATTACCAGGAATACCGCCTCGGCGTACCGCAGGAGCCGTTGCGTATCGTCGGAGACACCGAGGAAAGCGGCACCGTAGTCGAGTTCAAACCCAGCTCCCGCGTCTTTACCAACACCGAGTTTCACCACGATTTGCTGGCGAAAAGGCTGCGTGAACTCTCGTTTCTGAATTCCGGGGTACGCATCACGCTCTGTGACGAGCGCATCGATCGCGAGGACGTATTCGAATACCAGGGCGGCATCGGCGCCTTCGTCGAACATCTGAATCGCAAAAAAAACGTTTTGCATAAGAAGGTTATCTTCATTGACGGGCGGCGCGACAAGGTCCAGGTCGATCTGGCGATGCAGTGGAACGATTCCTACCAGGAAAATATTTTTTGTTACACCAACAACATCCCGCAGCGCGACGGCGGCACCCACCTGGCCGGATTGCGCGCCGCCATGACCCGCACCCTGAATCAGTACATAGATAAATCCGGAGTCGCCAGCCGCGCCAAAGTCGCCGTCAGCGGCGACGACGCCCGCGAGGGCCTCACCGCGGTGTTGTCGGTGAAGGTCGCGGACCCCAAGTTTTCAAGCCAGACTAAAGACAAGCTCGTATCCTCAGACGTCAAGGGCATCGTCGAATCGATCGTCGGCGAAAAGCTGAGTGATTACCTGCTCGAAAATCCCGCCGATGCCCGGCAGATTGCCAATAAGATCATCGACGCCGCGCGTGCGCGCGAGGCGGCGCGTAAGGCACGCGAGATGACGCGACGGAAAGGCGCCCTGGATGTCGGAGGTCTGCCTGGAAAGCTCGCCGATTGTCAGGAAAAAGACCCCAAATCCTCGGAGTTGTATCTCGTCGAGGGCGATTCCGCCGGTGGTTCGGCGAAACAGGCGCGGGACCGCCGATTTCAAGCGGTGCTACCGCTGAAGGGCAAGATCTTGAACGTCGAGAAGGCGCGCTTTGACAAGATGCTTTCCTCCGACGAGGTGACCACGCTTATTACTGCGCTGGGTACGGGCATCGGTAAAGATGACTTTAATATCAATAAGTTACGTTATGATCGCATCATCATCATGACGGACGCGGACGTAGACGGCTCCCACATCCGCACGTTGCTGCTGACGTTCTTCTACCGGCAGATGCCGGAGCTCCTCGAGCGGGGGCACATCTACATCGCGCAGCCGCCCCTCTACAAAGTCAGTCGCGGCAAAAAAGAGTACTACATCAAGGACGATCAGGAACTGCAGAACCACTTGCTCGAGATCGCCCTCAAGGACGCGTCGTTGACGAACGACGCCAGCGGCTCCCACACCGCAGGCGCAGACCTCAAGGCGCTGTGTCGCGAGTATCTGTCGGTGGAGACCGCGATAGCGCGGTTGTCGAGGCGCTTCGATAAGCACACTTTAAAAACACTGGTTCTATTCCCGGTCATTGACGTCGACACCCTCTCGGATTCGAAACGAACTGGGGTCGTGGCGACGGCGCTGCAACAACGGCTCAACGCCACGGGCGGGAACCAGGTCCGCTACGAGGTGAGCGTCGCCGAAATCCCGGACGGAGGCCTGCGCGAGCTCGTTGTCACGCGTTCCTGGCACGGCTCCATCGCCGAATCCCGGCTGAGCACGGATTTTCTCTCGAGCGCCGAGTATCGGTCCATGCATCTGTTGGGGCAACGGCTCCGCGCGGCGATCGGGGACCAGGCAAGCGTGCGTCGCGGCGACAGCGAGCATACGGTCGCCACCTTCGGAGACGCGGTAGACTGGCTCCTGGCGCAGGCGAAGAAAGGATTTACGTTACAGCGATACAAAGGCCTAGGTGAAATGAACCCGGAGCAATTGTGGGAGACGACAATGGAGCCCAGCAACCGCCGCCTACTGCGGGTCGCCATCGAGGACGACGTTTCGTCCGACGACACCTTCACGGTGTTGATGGGAGACCAGGTGGAACCCAGACGGCAGTTCATCGAAGAGAACGCGTTCAGCGTGTCGAACCTGGACGTTTGACGCTAAATCCAGCTAATTTCGGTTAATAGGTTTCTAAATTCTGTTATTTCTAATGTAAAATTCCCGGCGTCGATAACGTGAACACCGGTATCTCCGCATTGAAACGGGTGCCGTCGTCGGCCACCATCTGGTAACTACCTCCCATTGTGCCCACCGGTGTTTCGATCGCGGTACCACTCGTATATTGAAAGCTTGCCCCGGGCTGCAGACGCGGCTTTTCCCCCACTACGCCGTCACCGCGCACCTCCTGGGTGCGCTCGTTTGCGTCCGTGATGACCCAGTGACGCGTGATCAGCTGCACCGGGACCGTCCCACGGTTGGTGATGGTCACGGTGTAGGCGAAGACGTAGCGATTCGCACGCGGGTCCGACTGCGTGGAGACGTAGACCGTCTTGACCGCTACATTAACGTTGTATTTGTCGTTCGAAGGCATCGTCGGCATCGCTCGTTCTCAGCCGGATTGTAGCACCCGCTCGCGCGCACCGCGGTTCCGCATAGGTGGACGCCCGTACGGGTGCACGAACCAAGACGCGCTCGGCGCAAGCTCCGGCAAAGCCGCCCATTGACGTAGCCGCAAGCGGACAAACGGGCGCGCCGTTGGCGCGCGGCCGAGCATCCCGGGCATTGCGCTTGCGCTTCATAGCTGCGACGACGGCGAACCCGGATCAGCACTCCTGGCAGGAGACGGATACCAACTCCAACACCTCCCGGTCGAGCCGCACGGCGGTCAACCGGTTCCCCCAGACGCAGCCGCTATCGAGACAGACCACGCTACCGAACCGCCCCGCCCCCAACGCCGACCAGTGTCCGAACAAGACCAATTCGCTATCCCGGCGCGGCCACACAAACCACGGCCTCAGATGTTTCGGTTGCGACCCCGGAGGCCCGGTAGGACTCAAGTCGATGCGGCCGTACCGGTCACAGAACCGCATGCGCGTGAAGACGTTTGTCAGCAGGCGCTTGCGACCCCAGCCGTCGAGCGACGGCTGCCAGCGATCCGGCTGGTCCCCGTACATCTCGCCGAGGTAGTCCGTGCATTTGGAGGATCGCAGCGTCGATTCGATTTCGCCGGCGAAGGCGGCGGCGTCCGACAGCGTCCATTGCGGCAGCAGACCGGCGTGCACCATGGCGACACCGAGTGTCGGCTCGCGTAAAAACAATGGACGACGACACAGCCACTCGAGGAGCTGGTCCCGGTCGTGCGCATCCAACACCGCCTGGAGGGTATCGCGGCGCACTTTTGGCCGCGCGCCGACCGCGACCGCCAGCAGGTTGAGGTCGTGATTGCCCAGTACGGTCCGCGCCCCCTCTCCCAGGCCTCGAACGAAGCGAAGCACCGACAGGGAATCGGGCCCGCGATTGACCAAGTCGCCGACGAACCAGAGTTGGTCCCGATCTGCACTGTAGCGCAACTTACGTAACAGCGATTGCAGAGAGCGGTAGCATCCCTGCACGTCTCCGATCGCGTAGACAGCCACGGAGCTATAAACCGTTTAGCCGCTTATCAGCATTTGGGATACTTTCTGCGTGGCCTTGAGCAGGGCGTCCGTAATCCCCGGTTCGCTGGCTGCGTGGCCGCCGTCGGGCACGACGACGAGTTGCGCCTTGGCCCACGCCTTCTTAAGCTGCACCGCGTTTTCCAACGGGCAGACAATGTCGTAGCGTCCGTGTACCAACACTCCCGGTATATTGGCCAGTCTGTGTGCATCGCGCAGAATCTGGTTTGGCGAGAGGAAGCAATCGTTGATGAAATAATGCGCTTCGATGCGGGCGAGACTCAGGGCCACGTGCGGTGAGCCGAAGAAGTCTCGCACTGAACCGCTCGGAAGCAGCGTCACGCACCTCCCCTCCCACATCGACCAGGCCTTCGCCGCCGCCATGCGTGCTAGCTCGTCGTCACCGGTCAAGCGCTCATAATACGCCTTGAGCAGCTTGTCCCGCTCCGGTTCCGGAATCGGAGCGATGAAATCCTGCCAATAGTCGGGGAAGATTCTGCTGGCGCCTTGCTGGTAAAACCATGCGATCTCATGACGACGACACAGAAATATGCCTCGCAGAATCAGCGCGAGCACACGCCGCGGATGGGCCTCGGCATACAGCAGTCCGAGGGTCGAGCCCCACGATCCCCCGAACACTACCCAGCGATCAACGGCCAGGTGTTCACGTATTCGTTCCATATCCGAAATGAGGTCCGGTGTCGTATTGCGCTCGAGGGAGGCGTGCGGCTTGGATCTGCCGGCGCCGCGTTGATCGAACAGCACGATGCGATAGATCTCTGGATCGAAAAAACGCCGATGATAGGATTCGCACCCGGCCCCGGGGCCGCCGTGCAGAAACACCACCGGGATGCCCTGCGGATTGCCACATTCCTCCACGTACAATTCGTGCGGGGGGTCGGCCGCAATATAGAAACTCCGGTTGGGTTTGATTTCCGGAAACAGCGAGCGCATCGTCTTCAGAAAGGCGGAAGTTCTAGCGGAGGGCTTCCATCGTATATGAGATCGGTGCGTTTTTGACGATAGCTCTCTCTGGAGAACACATACGGGTCCAACTGCATGTCGAGTAATTTTGTCGCGCCGAGCAGTTGCACCCGCTGATCGATTACATCCAGCCCGATCAATACCGCGCGTGTTCCCAGGCTGTCTACCGCCAATCGCGGATCTGTGTAGTACCAGTAGGGCAGCAGACCAAACGCGTCCCGCACATTACTGGGACCGAGAAACGGCAGCACCAGATAGGGCCCGGTTCTGACGCCCCAGACCGCCAGGGTCTGCCCGAAGTCTTCCACATTGCGCTCCACACCGACCTTGGTGGCGACGTCGAAAAGACCGAATACCCCCACGGTCGAATTGATGAGGAAACGCCCCGTATCCGACATCGCCCGCAGGATCTTGCCCTGCAACAGACCGTTGACGATAGTCGTCGGTTCAAACAGGTTGCGGAAGAAGTTGCCGACGCCGCGTCGCAGTGGAGTCGGGGTAACGCGGCGGTACCCTCGTGCGACGGGCGCCATGATCCAGTCGTCAAAGCGGTCATTGAACTTGAACATCGCTCGGTTGAATCCGTGCCAGGGATCGCCTTCGTCGATGACCACTTCGTCGGCTTCGGATCGCGGCGGCTTTTGACTGTCCAGGGTCGCGCATGCCGTGCCCAAGGATAGCGCCGCTAGCACGAGGCAGCACAAGACTTTCCGGAATTGAATCATTGTTTTCGTTCTACATCCGTGGGGTACTATAGTGTAGCAGCGTTGTTATTTTTGCGCTCATCGCCGGCGGTGGACGTAGTCGAAGGCGCGCGACCCCTGCGCTTTCTCCCCCCCCCGCGGCGAAGCGAACATACAAGAAAAAGCGGCGCACGTCTGGGCGTGGAGCCGGAAACGGGTTACAGTTAAGGCCCCTTTAGATCGTGGAGGAAATCTCATGGCTTGGGCTGATGAAGCGGAAAAGATCTTTAAGACTTGGGCGGACACGCAGGAAAACTTATGGAAGTCTTGGGCGCCGCCGACGGCCCCTGATTCTCCGGCGGATGCGTGGAGCCGCGGTCTCGAATTCTTTCAACAGTCCCTGCGCCAGACCCTGGACGCCCAGTCCGATCTCATGAACATGTGGGCCGGACTTGCCCAACAGAAGAGCGCGCCGGACATCAGGAGTTATTTCCCGGCCATGCAGGACTTGTTCGCTCAGTGGTCCAGCGCGCAAGAGCAACTGTGGGGGCAATGGCTGGAGACGCTGAAAAGCGTCGAGGCGGAAAAGCTCAACACCGTCTGGCAGCAACAGGGAGAACAACTGATGAAGCAATTGTCCGATTCCACCAAGGAGATCATGGAGGCACAACAACAAGCGATGAAACAGTTCCTGGAGGCCTTCCAGAAATAGGGTCACGGCACGCGAAATCGGGCGGCGGCGTATCCCCACGCGGATCCCAGCAATAGTCCCACGGTGTGGGCCATGTTGGCGATATTGCCTACCAGTCCCAGCCAGCAGACGGCAAACCACCCGAGCATCATGATGACGATGTGTTTGTGGAGCGCCATACCGAAGCGCGGATTGTAACGGCCTTGCATCCAGAAGTATCCCAGTAGGCCGAAGACGACGCCCGACATGCCGCCGAACTTCGGGCCCTGGTAGAGGTATTGGGCGAGATTGGAGAACCCTCCGAGCACGACCACCATGCTGCCAAGGTATCCATAGCCTTGTCGGTTTTCCAGCGCCCCTCCGAGTTCCCAAAGCCAGAGCATATTGAAAACGATATGCAGTAGCCCGAAGTGCACAAGTATCGGCGTCAACAGCCGCCAGACCTGTCCTTGCCTGAACTCCGGCAGGAACACGTCCAGTCTTTCGGAAATGAAAAAAGGGTGCAACATATCGAGCTTGTTGCCGAAATCGGACACCAACGCCAATAAAACGCAAAACACGATCAGCGAGGTGGTCAACGGCGGCGATTTCACGGGATGGGCGAAGGCGTGATCTGATTTAACCTAGGGTGATCCTCTCGGGGCGGTACCGATCGGGCAGATTGTCCGCCCGGGAAGCTAGCAAAATCCCGCGCTAAAGCCAATAATCCCAGTAGGCGGCCGACGTTTTCCGGCGTCTTTCGGAAGATGCCATGTTTCGTCGACCGCGGATTGCACAATCACACAAGCACGGACGCCGAGGGCCGCAAAAAACGTAAACTACACAGCGCAATGCGCACGCTCCGCAGGGACGCATCGAGCCCCCGGAGCCGTTGGGACCTAGCTTCTAAAGGGTAATCCGATAATGCTCTCGCATACCGCCGTTTTCACACGTATCGTTCGCGACCATATGGGGCCGGCGCCGATAACGGTGCCCGTGGCAACGTCCTGCGGAGACGCGGTGCGCCGTATGCGGGAGTCCAGGGCGGATAGCGTGGTGGTCATCGACATGCACGGAGAGCCGTGCGGGGTCGTAACCGAGCAGGACGTGGTGCGTCGGATGATCTTCCGCGTCGACGCGAAAACACCGGTGACGGACGTGATGTCACGGCCGGTACAGGCGATACGCGACGACGAACTGCTCTATCACGCCATTGCCAAGATGCGTCGTGGTCGCCTGCGACATATGCCCGTGGTGGATGCGAGCGGAGGCGTAGTGGGCGGCCTGCAACTGCATCATGCTTTGGCCATGGCGGCGCAGCAGATGGTGAGGCAGATCGAGGTCCTGACCCATTCGGAAACGGTGGAAGGGATGCAGCACACCAAGCAGGCACAGGTGGAAGTCGCCAAGCAGTTGTGCGCCGACGCGGTGCCCGCGCCGGAGATCCAGGCGCTGATAACGCGGATCAACAACGATCTCTATCGGCGCATCGTGGCGCTGTGCCTACGCGACATGGCAGACACGGGCTGGGGGCAGCCGCCGGTGGCCTTTGACGTAATGGTCATGGGCTCCGGTGGCCGCGGAGAAAGTTTTCTTTATCCGGATCAGGACAACGGGTTTGTCCTGGAAGACTATGCAGACGACCAGCATCAAAACATCGACCCCTGGTTCATAGAACTCGCCGAACGCATGACCGAGGCGCTGAATCGGGTGGGATTCGAATACTGCAAGGGCAACGTCATGGCGACCAACCCGTTGTGGCGCAAATCCGTCTCGCAGTGGCGCAGTCAGATCCGGCGCTGGGTCGGCAAGGGCGCCGGCATGGCCTTACGCCTGGCGGACATATTTTTTGACTTCATTCCCGTTTATGGGGAAGGTCGCCTGACCGGCGAGCTTCGGGAATGCGTAACGGAAACGGCCCGCCGGCCTTTTTTCTTGCGTGAAATGTACAAATTCGACGAAGACCACGAGGTCGCCCTGGGGCCGTTCAATCGTCTGCTGCTCGACAAGATCGACGGCCCCAACAAGGGGAAGCTGAACCTCAAGCTCACCGGCACGTTGCCCCTGGTTGGTGCCGTACGCATCGCCGCACTGAGCAACGGAGTCGATTCAACGTCGACCTTGGCGCGTATCAACACATTGTTTGAGCTTGGCGAATTGACGGCCGACGAGCAGGACTACCTTTCCGGCGCATTTCGGCATATCACGAACCTGCTGTTTCGACAGCAGTTGCGCGACTACGAAGCGGGAGAGAAGGTGGGGAATCACGTAGCCGTGGACGCGCTATCGACGCGTGAGCGGGACATGTTGATAGACGGTCTAAGGGAAATAAAGAAATACCGCAATCGTTTGCGCACGAGACTGACCGGCGACGTCTTTTAGGATACCGCGTAGCGTATGCCGGCTGTCGTGGAACGACGCGCGCGCCGCCGATGACCGAGGGCCTCTCCCGGTCCCGGGCCGCGAATCGGCAAACGAACATCTTGGCCACGGCTATTTTGCCCAAGATCTCTGGGACGTATACTTAGACGCCGGCAGTCTGGTTGCCGACAGCTCCGGCGTGAGCCGGGATTCGCAACTGTGGATGTTACGAGGAGAAAGACCATGTCTGAAAACTTCAGAGACTACCTCATTGCGTTGGCCGACGATCCTGCCTTGCTTGCACGCTACAATGCGGACCCAAAGGACACGCTGCGGGACGCGGCAATAAGTAACGAAGAACGAAAGGCATTGCTCAGCGGCGACGCCGCGCAGATAAACGCTTTGCTGGTCGGGCAGGACGTGCCCGAACGAGTCAAGAGTTTGATTGCGAAGTTGTAGCTCGCCGAACACGACGCTCCTCCCCCGCACGGTTGAGGCCGACGGCAAATCGAAAGTGCAACGAGGTCTCCGTGTCGGGGGAGGGACGGCGTCGGTGACGGTCCAACCGCAGCGCTGAGCGCTCATCACCGCTGCGCGTAACTGCGATCCTTGGCCATGACCGAAACTATGGGAAGAAAAGTACTCATCGTCGACGACGAGCCGAATATCGTCTGGTCACTGGAGTTCCTTATGAAGAAGGAAGGATACGCGGTAGCGACCGCGGCCGACGGTGAAGACGCCCTGGCGCAGATGCGGGAGGCCGCGCCGGACCTGGTGCTGCTCGATATCAATATCCCCAAAGGCAATGGGTACGCGATCTGCCAGGCCATCCGCGCGAATCCCGCGTGGAGCGATGTTCGGGTAGTGATGTTGACCGCCAAGGGGCGCGACGTGGACCGGGAAAAAGGATTGGCAGTGGGTGCGGACGATTACGTTACCAAACCGTTCTCCACCCACGAGGTGGTTGATCTGGTTCGCCGCTTGCTTGGATCCGACGGTTGAGACGCGATGACGGCACGCAGCAAGTTCTGGCTGCTGCTGGCCGCGGTCTTGGGAATAGCGTTGGCAGTGCTGTCTCTGGGGGCCTGGTGGCTCAGCGAACGGCTCGCAACACGGACCATGCCGCCCGAGCTCGTGATCGTCTTCGGCGGTCTCGCCGTGGTGCTGGTGATTTCGCTCCTGCTGACGTGGGCGTGGCTTGACCGCTCCTTGATGCAGGCCTTGCGTACGTTGTCGCGAGGCGTCGACATCATTGCACAGACCAATCCGCAGCACGAGCTGGAAATTCGTCCCCCGCATCTGCTCGATGAGCTCCCCGACGCGATCCAAAACCTGGGCCTGGAACTGGATCAGGTCAAAAACGAGGTTGCGCAGGCCCTGGTGAGCGGGGCGCAGAAAGCGGAAGAGGAAAAGGCCCGACTGGAGGCGGTGTTGTGCGAACTCGACGAAGGTGTTTTCGTGTGCGACGCGCAGTCCCGTATCCTGCTGTACAACCCGTCGGTCCAGCGGATCCTTGCCAACGACCCAGCCATCGGCCTCGGCCGTTCGCTGCACAATATCATGACCCGGGAGCCGGTGGAGCACAGCCTGGAGATCTTGCGGCGGGCGGCGATGGAACATCGGGAAACGGCCGAGCCGGAGACCGATTTCGTCTGCGCGACCGTCGACCAGAAGCAGTTGTTGCGCTGCCGCTTGCGGCTGCTGTCGCCGGGGCTGGGGATCGACTCCGGATTCGTCCTCGCCTTCGATGATGTAACCCGCCAGGTACGGGCACTGGGGCAGCGTGACGATTTGTTACGCAAGGTGCTGAACGACACCCGGGGCCCGTTGGCCAACATCCGCGCCGCCGCCGAGAACCTCGTCGCCCACCCGGACATGGAAAACGAGAGCCGCGCACGATTCGAAGCAATCATCGTCCAGGAAAGCACGAAACTCAGCGACCAACTCAACAAGTTCAGCGAGCGCGCCCGGACGCTCGTCGGCAGCGAATGGCTGATGGCGGACTTGTATTCGGCAGACCTGCTGGGTACCGTGGTGAGCCGGTTCAACAAGTCCGGCGATCCAAGAGTGGTCATGACCGGCCAGCCGCTCTGGCTCTACGGCGACAGCCACGCGCTGATGCTGCTGCTCGAACAAATGATCCGGCGCATTCACGCGACCAACGGCGTACCGGAGTTCGACCTTGATGTGTTGATGGGCGATCGCCGTATCTACCTCGATATCGTATGGATGGGAGACCCGATCAGCGAATCGGTGCTCGACCAATGGCTATCCGAACCGTTGGTACACGCGGTTGGGGCATTGACGGCTCAGGATGCCATCGAGATTCACAGTGGCCAGGTCTGGAGCCAGAAGCATCGGCGCCCGGGTTACGCGGTACTTCGCCTGCCGGTTCCTGTGTCCAGCAAGCAATGGGAGCTCCCGCGGGACAAACTGCCGCCCCGTCCCGAGTTTTACGATTTCGATTTGGCGGCGCAACCCTCGGACTTGGGAGCCCTCGCCGACCAGTCCTTGGACCGTCTTACCTTCGTGGTATTCGATACCGAAACCACGGGCCTGAAGCCGTCGGCCGGCGACGAAATCGTATCCATCGCCGGAGTTCGCGTGGTCAAGAGCAGGATTCTCACCTCCGAGACCTTTGAGCGCCTGGTGAACCCAAAACGACCCATTCCCAAACGTTCCGTCCGCTTCCACGGCATTACCGACGAGACGGTCAAGGACAAGCCTCCCATAGCGGTCGTCCTGCCTCAGTTCAAAGAATTCGTCGGCGACGCCGTTCTGGTGGCGCACAACGGCGCCTTCGACATGAAATTCATCCAGCTCAAGGAGGCCGAGACCGGGTGCCGGTTTGACAATCCTATGCTGGATACGCTGTTGTTGTCGGTGTATTTGCACGACCATGTGGAAGACCACACCTTGGACGGCATCGCCAATCGACTCGGTGTAGAGATTTCAGGCCGCCACACCGCATTGGGCGACTCGCTGGTGACCGCGGAGATTTTTCTGCGTCTCGTCGAGCTGCTCGTGGAGCGCGGTGTGACCACCTTGGGGAAGGCCTTGGAGGCGTCGGACGGTGTGGTGACCGTGCGCACGGAACAAGCCAGCTTCTAGCCCATGCGGAATGGATCCCGACAGAATGAAAGATTGGTCGCCCTGGTGCTGGTCGCCGCACTCGCCTTCAACGTTCCCGTATTGAGCCTCTTCGATTCGCCCGCGCCGGTGTTCGGCATCCCGGTTCTGTATCTCTACATCTTCCTCGCGTGGGGCGCACTCATCGGCCTGATACGCAGCGTCATGAGGGGGCCGCGGCGAAGCGAGCGCGATCGCAACACGCCCGCGCAGAAGCGCTAGACGATGCTGCAGGATTGGGTAATCCTCACTGTGTCCGTGGGCTACCTCGCCCTTTTGTTCGGGGTCGCGTATTACGGCGACAAACGCGCCGATGCCGGTCGCTCCATCATAAGCAACCCCTACATCTACACCTTGTCCATTGCCGTGTATTGCACGGCCTGGACGTTTTACGGCAGCGTCGGGCGGGCGGCGAGTACTGGGGTCGGCTTTCTGCCCATCTACCTCGGACCGACGCTGATGGTTGCCCTCTGGTGGATCGTTTTGCGTAAGATAGTGCGCATTGCGAAAGTGCACCGCATTACGTCGATCGCAGATTTCATATCCTCGCGTTACGGCAAGAGTGCGCTGCTCGGCGGATTGGTATCCATCATCGCCGTAGTCGGGATCATGCCCTACATCTCGCTGCAATTGAAGGCGGTGTCCACGAGCTTCAATATTGTACGGCGCTATCCCGAATTAGGCCTGCACGCGAATTCGGGGACGACACCCGTGTGGAGCGACACCGCGCTGTATGTGGCATTGATGATGGCCGCCTTTACCATTCTGTTCGGCACTCGTCACATCGACGTGTCCGAACGTCACGAAGGTATGGTCGCAGCGATCGCCTTCGAGTCGCTGATTAAGCTGGTGGCGTTTCTCTGCGTGGGCGTTTTCGTAACCTTCGGCGTCTTTGACGGTCCGGGGGACCTGTTCGCGCGCGCCGCGGTGGATCCGGAGCTGATCCGACTCATGACCCTGGACGGGATGCCCGGCGGCGCCATAAGCTGGTTGTTTCTCACCGTGTTGTCGATGCTTGCGATCATGTTTCTGCCGCGCCAGTTTCAAGTGGCGGTGATCGAGAACGTCAACGAAGAACATATACGTAAAGCCGTGTGGTTGTTCCCTCTGTATCTGTTCGTGATCAACTTGTTCGTATTGCCCATAGCCTTTGGTGGCCTGCTGCGCTTCCCCGGCGGCGGTATCGATCCCGACACTTTCGTGCTGACGATTCCTATGGTCGAGCACCAGGAGGCGCTGGCGCTGCTGGTAGTTTTGGGGGGGCTGTCCGCAGCGACAGGCATGGTGATCGTTGCCTCCATCGCGTTGTCCACCATGGTGTGCAACGACCTGGTGATGCCGGTGCTGCTGCGTATCAAGTCACTACGTTTGACGCACAAGAAAGATCTCGGTGGCCTGTTGCTGGGTATTCGGCGCAGCACGATCGTTGTCATCCTGCTCTTGGGGTACCTCTATTTTCGGCTTATCGGCGAGTCTTACGCCTTGGTCACCATAGGCCTGGTGTCGTTCGCCGCCGCAGCTCAGTTCGCGCCGCCGATCCTTTTCGGGATCTACTGGCGGGGGGCCAGCCGGGCCGGCGCCCTCGCGGGGCTGACCGCGGGCTTCGTGGTGTGGGCGTATACGCTCATGCTCCCTGCCTTCGCCAAGTCGGGCTGGCTGTCGATGGACTTCGTAGAACACGGTATGTTCGCCCTCGAGTTCTTACGGCCCTATCAGTTGTTCGGCCTGGAGGGCCTGGACGTCATTTCCCATGCGGTGTTCTGGAGCTTGTTCTTCAACATCGGGCTTCTGGTGGGGGTTTCGCTGTTCACCAGCCAGAGCCCCATCGAGCGGGTGCAGGCGGCCTTCTTTGTCGACGTATTCCAGCAGGTCATACAAGGAGGCGAGGCCCATTTCTGGCGCGGCACGGCAACGGTCTCGGAGCTCTACGATCTCTGCGCACGCTTTTTGGGCGTTCCGCGGGCCACGGATATCTTGTCCGCTTACGCGCGGCAACGCGGCATAAAACTGCAGGACGAACTGCAGGCCGATCCACAACTGGTGAATCTGGTGGAACGCGAACTGGCCGGCGCCATCGGTTCGGCCTCCGCACACGTCATGGTGTCGTCCACCGTAAAGGGCGAGGCCCTAAGTGTGGAGAACGTCATGCAGATCCTGGACGAAACCTCGCAGATGGTGGAATACAGCCGCCAACTGGAACAAAAGTCCGCGGAACTGGAGGCGGCGACCAAGGAACTGCGCGCCGCCAACGAGCGCCTGCAGGAACTCGATCGTCTCAAAGACGAGTTCGTCTTCACCGTGAGCCATGAGCTGCGGACGCCGCTGACTTCAATTCGCGCCTTCTCGGAGATACTACGCGACAACCCCGATCTCGATCCCAAAGAGCGGCAGGATTTTCTGAATACGGTGGTAAAGGAAACCGAGCGCCTGACCCGGCTGGTCAACGAGGTGCTGGATCTCGCACGTATCGAGTCGGGGCGCATGGAATGGCGAATGGAAGACCTGGACCTGCGTGATCTGGTGCGCGATGCCACGGCGTCCGTTGCGCAGTTGTTCAAGGAACGGGAAGTTGCCCTGGAGCACGACCCGCCCTCCCATCCTTTGACGACGCGGGGAGACCGCGACCGACTGATGCTGGTGCTGATAAATCTTCTTTCCAACGCCAACAAGTTCTGTGAACCGAAAAGTGGCAGGGTCATGGTGCGGTTGCAAGAGGGCCCAGGGGGCGACTATCGTTGTGAGGTTATCGACAATGGGCCGGGGATTCCGCCGGATGAGCTCGGGCTCGTTTTTGAGCGCTTTCACCAAGTCATTGATCCGGACAAAGGCAGGCCCAAGGGCTCCGGTCTCGGCCTCGCCATTTCCCAGCGTATCATCCAGCATCACGGCGGGCGCATATGGGCGAGCAGTGAACTGGGGCAGGGAACGACGGTGACGTTCGAGCTCCCGCGTGCCGACATCGCGGCCGCCGCCTCGTAGCCAGCCTGAAAATTTCACCAAGGATCCCGCAAGCTGGCGAAGAGGCTTGTCCTGAGCGCAATCTAAGGACCCGGCGGCGGAACGCCGCGCAGGAGCGAAACCTGTAGCCGGCTACGGACTGGGTGCCGGGCAAGCGCAGGTGCTCGAGATCGTGTCAGGGCCGGGACAGGCGGTTGCCGGGTTGCAAAGAGTTCCCGGCGCATTGGGATGAATTGCCTGTATGAATAATGTTGATAGCCCTGAATTTCGCCGCCCTGGTGCAATATTCGGACTAAGTCCAGGTCAGGGGGGCTTCGTCCATGAATGCCGCCTGCTCGCGCAGCGACAGGATGTGGTCTTCCCAGCAACGCTGGGTATTGAACCAAGGAAACGCGCGCGGAAACGCAGGATCGCGCCAGCGCCTCGCCAGCCAGGCGTGGTAATGCAGCAAGCGCAGCGTGCGCAGCGCCTCCACCAGGTTCAGCTCGCGGGCATCAAAATCGTTGAACTGGGTATATCCCGACAACAGGTCCTCCAAGCGCTCCGTCTGATAGTCGCGGTCACCGGAGAGGAACATCCACAGGTCCTGGATGGCGGGACCGCTGCGTGCGTCGTCAAGGTCTACAATCTGCGGCCCGTTTTCGCCCCAAAGAACGTTGCCGCTGTGGCAGTCGCCGTGCAGTCGCAGCGTGCGAAACGCGCCGGCGCGCTGGAAACAGTGGCGAACGCGTTGTAGCACGTCCTCGGCGGTGGATCGATAGGAAAGCTCGAGCTCAGGAGGGATAAAGCCGTGCTCCAACAGATACCGGTAGGACACGGTGCCGAAGGCGTCGATGGTCAACGCGGGGCGATGCTGGAAACCAAGCGTCGCTCCGATCCGGTGCAGGCGTCCGAGGAACCTGCCGAGCTGTTTCAGGTGCTCCGGGTTGTCGAGCTCGGGGGCGCGTCCGCCGCGGCGCGGGAACAAGGCGAAACGGAACCATCCGTGACGGTGCAGCGTCTCCCCGGCCGGGGACCGCTGCGGCGCGACCACGGGAAGCTCGGCGTCGGCCAGTTCCGCGGCGAATCGGTGCTCTTCGAGGATCGCATCGTCCGACCATCGATGCGGGCGGTAGAACTTAACGATCACCGGCTCTTCGTCTTCGACCCCCACCTGATAGACACGGTTTTCGTAGCTGTTGAGTGCGAGCAGGCGCCCGTCGCAGCACAGGCCCAGGCTTTCCACCGACTGCAGAATCTGTGTTGGCTGCAGCCCCACGTAGGCGCGCGACGCGTCGTTGGCTTCGCCCATATCGTTCGCGGTGGTCTCTGGCATTAAGCCACCTTAGCGCAGCCAAAAGAGAATTTGTAGTAAGGATTTTTCGCCTGCGAAGGCGTGAGCTATGATTGCCGCCTCCAGACAATGGCTCCGTAAACGTGAGTGCGATATGGCGAAACGAGAGGACTTAGAAGCGCGCGAATCCCAGTGCGGCAGTGGCGCCGACTATATTGCCCTGGCGAACGAGGCCTTGGCGGAACCCGTAGACGACGAATACGCAAGGCACCTGTTACAGCAGGCGGAGATGCAATGCCAATTCCCGGCGGAATACGTGCAGACGGCACGGGCGTTCGCCGAGGCCCTGGCGGACAAGGATTACGCCCAGCAGTTGCTGGAGCAGGCCGAGGAAGCCTGCTTTGAAGGCAAGGAGTACGCCGCCGTCGGTCACGCCGTGGCGACGCTGCTCGGCGACCGGGAAAAGGGAAAGGCCCTGTTCGAACAGGCGGTTGCGGAGGCCGGGGAAGGCGCCGCACTCACTGAGCTCGCCACCCTGGCCGGAGACATCGACGCCGAGCTCGCTAAATCGCTGTTTGAAAAGATCGAAGCCCAATGCCAGGACCTCGAGGCGTTTCAGGCGCTCGCGGCGCGCGTCGTCAAGACCGATGCAGAGGCGGCGCGGCAGGTATACCGAAAAGCGGAACGCTATTGCGACGATACGGACGCCACCGTGGCGTACGCGCGCGGTGCCAAAGACACCTTCGGCGACGAGGACTGGGCACGGGAGATCCTGGCGGCGGCCGAGACCGACTGTCAGTTTCCCAAGGAGTTCGTTTCGCTTGCCCGTGGCTTCAAGGACATCCTCGGAGACGACGCCAAGGTCGACGATCTGCTGCAGCAGGCCACGGAATTCGCCATGTCCGGCGAGGAGCACCTGGACCTGGCGCAGGGATACTGGGAGCTAAACGGCGACGCGGACAAAGCGGCGCAGGCGTATCGGCAGGCCCTGCCTGAGGTGGCCGACCGATCGCAGTTGCTCGAGCTGGCAAACAAGGTCGGCGCGGAGCTGAGCGACAAGGCGCTCGCCAAAGAGGTCTACGCCAAGGTGGAGGCGAAGACCACGGTGGCGGGAGACTTCGTGAAGCTCGCACGGGAGATCGCGCACACCCTCGGCGACAAGGAGTACGCCTCCGAGGTCTATGGTCGGGCCGAGGAAAAGATGTCGGGCGCCCACGATTTGATGAATCTTGCCAGCGCCGTGCTCAACGACCTGGACGATCGACCGCGCGCCGCGGACATTTACAACAAGGCGCTGCAGAAGACGGAGGACTTCGCCGGGCTGATGAAGCTGCTGGATGCGGTGCAGGACAAGGTCGAAGACCAGGGTCTGCTGCGAGCCGTTCTGGAAAAACTCGGCGCCACCGCCGAGACCAGCGGCGAGCTGCTCGGTCTGCATACCAAGGTCCTGGACCTGTCCGCAGACAAAGAGCTGGGTGCTGAGATGCTGCGGCTCGCCGAGGAACGTGTCACCAGCCTGGACGAGATGCGCCAAGTGGCGGAAACGGTGGCGCAGTTTGCTCCGGACGACCGCGAGTGGCGGTCACGGGTCTCGGAAAAACTGCAGAAACGGGAAGCGAACCAGGCCCGATACGCGGAGATACAAAAGAGAGAAGAGTCGTGTACCACGGCGAAACAATTCCTGCGGCTTGCCGACCAGGTCATGGAGGAGCTTGAAGACCAGTTCTACGCGCGCAAACTGTTGGACCAGGCGGAAGATCTGCTGACGGAAGAAAGCTTCGACTTCAGCAGGTACCAGGGATTGATCACGAGCGTCGAGAAAAACCTTGCGGACGCGGAGTGGGTAGAGCGGCTTTACCGGGAGTGCGCCCGCCGCTGCCGTTACTTTGCCTGCGTTCATAGCGTGGCGCGGTCAGCGGCTTCCTCCCTCAAAGACCGCGAGATGGGGCGGCGTCTGGCGCGGGAACTTTACCGGGCGGAGCAGGAAAGACTCGCCGACGCTGCCTTTCCCGACAAGATCAAGCTGACGGACGCGGTGCTGCGTGAGCTCGGGGACCAAGACTGGGCGAAGGAACTGCTTCAATGGGCCGAGGGCGCGGCGCAGCATCGGCTCGATTTTGCGCGCGCCGGGCGTGTTGCCTCCGAGATCGGTGACGGCGTTTGGGCGCAGGCGCTGTACCGCAAAGCCCTGGACCGTTGCGACGCTGCGGAACACGTGCTGCAGGTTATGGAGCGCATGCGCAAGGATGGGATCGACGATCAGACTTTGCGCGCCCTGTACGGTTCCGCTGGAGAGAAGCTGTCGTCGCCGCTAGCACGCATCCATTGGGCCGAAGGCATCGTCGCGCTGTTCGCCGATCGGGAGTGGGCGCGGCAGGTCTACGACGATCTCAAGGACTCCCTTGCCGACGAGCGGCAACAGGCGTTCTACCGCGCGAGCCGTCAGCACCGCCTGGAGCGGCGTCTCTAGTGTTCGGCACGCACCGGGCAGAGCCAGCGGGCTTTCGCTCCCACAGCGACAGCCGTGCCGAGCGGCGACTGGGCATCACGCCCCGCGCCGTAGGCGGTATACTTTAGCGTCCTGTTGCAGTCCGGTCGTAGCGCGCACGCCCCGGCGATGCCTCGTCCATGAGCAAGCGGCATACCGGGCGGGGCACCGCCGCCAAGCGCTGTGCACGGGCGCCACAACAACTTGCGCACCGGGAGTGATATGCCGATCGGTTCTCCTTGCCTCGTGGCCCACCGCGGGGTGCCCGAGGTCATGCCGGAAAATACGCTTATTGGTTTCGAGGCCGCGCTGCGCGCCGGCGCGCGCTACCTCGAGCTCGACGTGCAACTCAGCGGCGACGGTGTTCCCCTGCTGTACCACGATGCCGACACCGCGCGCATCTCGGGGGTCCCCGGTACGCTGTTCGACCGCAACCTCGCGCAGATTCAGGCGCTGCGCGCGTCCTGCCCGGAACGTTTCGGCACCCGCTTCCGGGATACCCCGGTCGCAACCTTGCACGAATTCTGCAGCTGGATCGCAACGCAAAGCGACGCCCAGGTGTTCGTCGAGCTCAAAGGCGAGAGCCTGCAGCGGTTTGGGATCAAGCAGACCGTGGATACCGTATTCCAGGTCGTGGGCGAGCTGAAACAGCGGGCCGTATGCATCTCCTTTGACGCCGAAGCGGTGCAGTACGCGGGCCGCGCACACAGCGTGCGTACCGGGTGGGTGCTGCCCGCGTGGACGCAAGAAAACGCAGAGAGAGCGGCGGCACTGGCGCCGCAGTTCCTGTTCTGCGACACGGAAATACTTCCCGGCGGCGGGCTGTGGCAGGGCCCCTGGGAATGGGCGGTCTACGTCGTCGACGATGCCGGCGAAGCGGCGGCGTTGTTTCGCCGCGGTATCCGATTCATCGAGACGGACAACGTCATCGATATGCTTGACCACTCCAAAGCCGGGGGCCTGGATTCCGCGTGACCGACTGCGATCTGTTGGTCATCGGCGGCGGTATCCACGGTGCGGGCGTGGCCCAGGCCGCCGCGGCCGGCGGGTATTCCGTGATGCTGCTGGAGAAAAGCCACCCGGCCGCCGGGACTTCGAGCCGTTCCAGCAAGCTGATTCACGGCGGCCTGCGGTATCTGGAGAGCGCCGATTTTCGCCTCGTGCGGGAGAGCCTGCGCGAACGCGAGTTGCTGCTGCGCCTGGCGCCGGGGCTGGTGCGCAGACAACGTTTTTACATCCCGGTGTATCGCGACACCCGCCGCAGGCCCTGGAGGATTCGCACGGGACTGAGCCTGTATGCGCTGCTGGCGGGGTTCGGTAAGGCGGTCGGTTTCAAGACCGTGCCTGAGTCCCGCTGGCACGAGCTGGACGGTCTGCGCGTCGACGGCCTGCAGGCGGTGTTCCGGTACTGGGACGCGCAGACCGACGACGCGCGCCTGACCACGGCCGTACTCAAGTCGGCGCAATCGCTGGGGGCGAACTGCCTGTGGCCGGCGAGCTTTGTGCGCGGCTCGGTCGAGGCCGAGGGCTGCCGCGTCGCCTATCGCGACGAAAGGGACGAGGAGCGCGAGTGCCTGGCACGTGTGGTGGTCAACGCCGCCGGTCCCTGGGCCGCAGGGCTTGCGCGGCGGTTTCGGCCCACGCTGCCCGCACCGGCGGTGGAAAACGTACAGGGCTCCCACCTCGAGCTGCGGCGCCGGGTGCAACGCGGATGCTATTACATGGAGGTCCCTGAGGATCGGCGCGCGGTGTTCTTGATCCCCTGGCGGGAAGACGTTGCGTTGCTCGGCACCACGGAACATCTCTACCGGGGCGATCCGGATGCGGTCGCGCCACTGTCCGAAGAAGTGGATTATCTTCTCCGCACGCACCGCCATTACTTCCCCGATTGCCCCCCCGAAGTGCTGACATCCTGGGCGGGTCTGCGGGTGTTGCCCGCAGCGCGCGGATCCGCCTTCGGACGTTCCCGCGAGACCTTGCTGGTGACGGATAGCGACGCGCGCCCGAGGCTTTTGACGATTTATGGCGGAAAGCTCACTACTTATCGCGCCACCGCGGAAAAGATCCTGCGAATCCTGCGGCGCACGCTGCCGCAGCAGCCCGCAGTAGCGAACACCGCTGAACTGGCACTATCCGCCGACTAGCAAGCCCGGTCGCCGACCGCAATGGCGCGGTCTCACAATGCCTCCGTGCGGTCCGCGGCCACGGGGCGCCTTGCGGCGTGAGCCCCTATTTCGCGAGCAGGTCCCGTATTTCGGTGAGCAGCCGTTCTTCGGAGCTCGGCTCGGGCGGCGCTTCCTGTTTTTCCTCTTCCTGCTTCTTCATCCTGTTGAGGGACTTGATCACCATGAACACGGCAAAGGCGACGATGACGAAGCTGACCACGGTGTTGAAAAACGCGCCGTAATTGAGGGTCACCGCCCCCGCCTCTTTGGCCGCCTCGAGGGTGGCGTACGGCGCCGAGACGGCGCCCTCCTTGATGACCAGGAAGAGATTGGAAAAGTCGACATTGCCGAGCAGCAAGCCGATCGGCGGCATGAGCACGTCGTCGACGAACGACTTGACGATGGTGCCGAACGCGGCGCCGATGACGATCCCGACCGCCATATCTACAACGTTCCCTCGCATGGCAAATTCTTTGAATTCTTTGAACATCGTCTTCTCTCCGAATTAAGCGGAGCGCAATTGTAGTCGCCGACGAATCGAACGGGAGGGGGCATCTGTTAACGAGGGTTAAATCGTCTCGGCGCCCTCCTATGGCGGTTACCCGCGTGCCTCGACCGCAACAGCGAGCGGTGGCGTGGTAATATGTTTTTCCCCGAGTTATCCGTTAACGCCGCTATGATTGTCGAACAAATATGGACCGGTAACGCCTGGCGCAACTTCAACTATTTGATCGTCTGCACCGAGAGCGGCGAGGCACTTGCGGTGGATCCTCTGGACCACGAAAAGTGTCTGCGCACCGCGAAGCAGCGCGGATGGGACATTACCCAGGTCCTCAACACCCACGAGCACGGCGACCACACGGGCGGAAACGCACAGGTCATCGCCGCCACCGGCGCCAGGCTCCTGGCCCACAGCAACGCGCGGCGAATGATCCCAAACATCGATGTGGGCCTCGGGGCCGGTGACGTGGTAAAGGTCGGCAGGACCGTCGAGCTCGAGGCCCTGGATACGCCGGGGCATACCATGAGCCATATCTGTTTGTTGTCGCACTCCGATCCGCCGGCGCTGTTTTGCGGCGACACCTTGTTCAACGCGGGTGCTGGAAACTGCCACAACGGCGGTCACCCGGAGGAGCTTTACACCACCTTTGCGCGACAACTGACCCGACTGCCGGATACCACTCAGGTGTACCCCGGGCACGATTACATTGCCAACAACCTGGCCTTCACCCTGGACCGGGAACCGGACAACGAGGCCGCAAAAAGCCTGCTGGCCGCGGTCGAACAACAGGATCCGGAACGCGCCCTGGTCACCAATCTGGCGCTGGAAAAAGAGGTCAACACTTTTTTCCGCTTACACAGCCCCGGTGTCATCGCCGCTCTGCGGCGCGAATTTCCCGACCTTCCGGATGCGCCGGACGAGAAGACGGTATTTCTGAAGCTGCGTGAACTGCGTAATCGATGGTGACACACGCCGCGCCCACGACTTGAAGGCGTGTAAGTCCGCTCGGCACATGGTCGCGCCCGCGCATATGCAATCTGGTTCGGCCCGAACCTATTCGTGAATCCGTTGCAGCACAGGTCGGTATCGTGCTGACTATAAAGATGCACCCAAAAGGGAAGCGAGGTAGATCTCCCGCGACCGTCGCCAGCCGGGATGCTGGCGCCGAGTCCACACGGACGGTTTCCCGGCGTGTCCCGGGGGCCAGCTCTCGCTTCCGCCTTCGTTCAATTATTAGCAAGCTCGAGAAAATGCCATTTGTGCAGGGACCCTTTTCGTGTTCCCGCACGCAAACCGCGGTCGGACATGTACGTATATTGACGAGGCGGGCTTCCGACGAAAACGCCGAGCGATGAAGATCGCGACCGTCCCGAAGTCACTGTTTTTCCTCCTAATCACCTTAGTCGGTTGCGCGCTGCTGACGCTGGTCGGTTGTCGGCCCGCGCCAACAACCGAGAAGGAATTCGCCCTGTTGGCGCAACACAAGATCCATGAGAGGTGCTTCGATCTCAAGGCGGGGGACCGTGTCGACTACCGCTTCGAGGCGGGTGTGCCGCTGGCGTTCAACCTGCATTTCCATCGTGGCAGGGAGATCGTCTACGGTTCGGAGGAAGTGTTGAGGCGACAGGTCGACGACACGTTTAGCCCCGACACGAACGGCCGCTATTGTCTCATGTGGACCAATCCCCACGAACGTACCGCCGATATATCCTACGCCTATACCATCACGCGGCGGTGAGTCGGCCGCTTGGACGCGGACCGGCGCTATACTCGTGCGCGCGGGCCGCGACGCCGTCTCGCCGCGACCAACCCCGCGGTAAGCAGGAGGAACAGCCAGGCGCCCGCCGCCCAGGTCACGGCGCTGATGGACATGCCCAGCCAGGCGTAAACGAGAGCGAATACCGTCCAAACGGCGGACACTGTCGCCAAGAACACCGTGTCGCCGTGCCGTGGTGCCCGGGGTAACGCTTCGACAGTGTCCTTTGTCGAGGCGGTGCGGGCTCGCGCCAAGGTCATGGCGACGGCGAAGATGAAGAACACGCACGCGCCTGCGCCCCAGGTCATGGCGCTGGTGCGCATGCCGAGCGCCCAATAGGTGACGGCGAAGCCCCCCCAGATTGTGGAGACCAGGCCGATGAGTCTGGCGTCCGTGTTTTTCACCACAGCGCTAATGGTGTGCGTGGCCACCCCCGGTTGCGGACAGGGGTACGCTCTGCATGAGCTCGAAGCCCAGAATCGTGAACACCGCCATGGCGCCGATGAGGACGAGAACGGAGAGCGGCCCTGTCCACGCGGGCTGATGTCCGACGCTGCCTTCGCCGAGCGCCACCTCGGGGAGCGCGGAAACGATCGTGTCCGCGTCTACGCGGCGCTGCAGCAACATGCGAAACAACCCGTAGACGTAGAGCGCCAGCGCCGCGCTCATGAAAACCGCGCCGACGCCGACGAGGAACATGAGCGACGCCCACCACGCCGGTGCCTCGCCGCCGTAGCCGATATCGAACACCCGGCGGGGCACGCCGATGTACCCGGCGGTGACGCCGGCGGCGCCAAAGATCAACAATCCCAGCGACAGGATAAGCGGCAATTGGTTCATCAGCCGGGGTCGCCACACGGAACCCCCGGTAACCCCTGGGATCACGTACAACAGGGCGGCGATGAAACTGAGCGTCACCGTGCCCAGCGTCAAGAAATGGAAATAACCGGGGACGAAGAAGGTGTCGCTCAGCAACGGTGCGAGCTTCCCTTGAATGAGCACGAACGAAAGCGCGCCCCCGATCGCCATGTTGAGCGTCGCGAGGCCGATCGCCGTCATGGCGGGATTGTCCCAGGGAAGCAGGCGCATCCAGCCGAACAGGCCCCTGCCGCCCTGGGCCCGGGCATAGGCCTCCAGCGAGCTGACGATGATCAGGTAGACGAGTATGGTGGGGACGGCGATAAACAACGACAGCAACGAGCCGATTACCTTCACCGCGTCGGCGAGGCCCGGATCCAGGAACATATGGTAGAGGAACGTGGGAGGGACGAAGATCAGATAACTCGTGAACACGATCTTGGAGAACTGGGTGCCGAAGATAGAGCGCACCCCGGTGATGACCTCGACCAGCACATACCAGACGATGACCGTGGCCATGAGCGGCAAGTAGTGCATGTTGTGGAACAGCACGTGCCACTGCATACCGTAGTCGGCGACCGCCGGGCCGAGGCCGAAGGCCCAAAGCATGGGCGGCAGGAACACGTTGAACGCCGCCATGGCGCTGACCATGAGCAGACCCGCCCAGGCCACGGTGGCGAAGGTGACGGCCGACCAGGATTCCGCGCGCCCCGCGAATTTCGGTCCCAGGGCGGTGAGGATCGCGCTCGCGCCGACCAGGAACAGGCCCGCACTCATGACCACGTATCCCAGGTAGAAAATCCCGGCCAGGGCGGAGTGCTCCACCACCAGTTCGGGGTTGCCGTCGTACAGCAGCGGCACGTTCATCGCCGGCGTCAGCTCGCTCAATCCGAATCCCACCGCCATCAGCACCAACGCGACCCAGGCCAGGGGCCTGCCCAGGAGCCGGCCGACGCCGTCGGTGTAGACGCTGGCGAGCATCAGCACCAAAGCCGCCTGTACGAAATACAGCCAGTAGAAGAAAATTGTGACGCCGTGAAGGCTCAAGATTTCGTAGCCGACGGCGTGCGGCAGGGCCAGGAATCCGGCGCGCCGAAACGCGGTGAGCGCCCCGAATACGACGCCGAGGGCGAGGCTCAGCAGGGCCAGGAAGACGAACGCCCGCAGCAGGCGCTTGTCGCCGGCGGGGAGACGACGCAGTCGCGTTACCAAAGCGACGTTGGCCATCGCGCGCCCGCTATTCCACCACGATCTTTGCTTTCATCAGATCGTGCCCGATGCCGCAGTACACGGTGCAGAAGACCGGATACTCCCCCGCCTCCCGGAATACGAGGACCTTCTCTACCACGTGCTCCGCCGGCGCTCGGATCATATAGGCCGCGCCCTGAAACTGAATGGAGGCGCCGTGGTCGGTGTCCATGGCCATGATGCGGAAGCGGTAGGGAACGTCCCGTTCCAGCCTCAGAACCGCCGGCCAATAGCTGTACTGCCGCGCCTGGATGTAGACGTCCACCGGCTCACCGATGTAGGCCCCGGCGAGGGCGGTGGCGGCGCTCGTGTCCAACGACGGCTTGACGCTGCCGTCGGCCTGGATGTTGGCGTCGACGAACTCCTGCGCCAGTCGACGGAATTCTTCCGGCGGCATGTGCGTATCCAGCGGTTGCGGTGCGCCGGCTGTCGGCGGTGACGACATGGCTGCGTCGTCGCGGCCGAGTCCGCTCGGCGCCGCGCCATACGCCGCCCACAAGCCGTACAGGCTCACCACGGCGAAACCGCACAGGACAATAAAGCCACGGCGCGTAGTCAGGTGTGTAGGCACGGGTTCTAGTTGGTCCGGCATGGGAGCGGTTCGACGATGCTGGTCGCAGGCAATTGTGATGGAAAACGCGGTGGTCGGCAAACGACGTGATGTGGCCGGATGCCCATGGCCCGATTTCATGCTATGTTGACAACGCCGTCCGGGGAACAATTAAGGAAAACACGAATCGAGCTGCAACAAGGCACTGAGACTCGATAACCATGAAGCACGTTGTCGTCATCGCGCTGGTACTTGTTCTCGTCGGATGTGACAGCGAGACGCGACAATTCGCAGTCCGGCCCACGGCGACAGAGATCGATTCGCCCGCCCGGCATCAGAGCACGGTGCCGCATCTTTACGCCGACGCCGGCGGTGTCTTGTTTCTGACGTGGACCCAGCGGGACGAAGCGCAGCACACGTTGTATTTTTCTATGCTGCAGCAAGAGGCCTGGTCCCGACCGCAACGCATAGCCGGCGGCCCGCATTGGTTCGTCAACTGGGCGGACGTGCCGATGATCGCCGCGGACGGCGCCGGCGGTCTGATCGCCAACTACCTGGTACGAAGCGGGACCAAGACCTACGGCTACAACCTCAACGTCGTGGTGTCGAGCGATCGAGGAAGCAGCTGGCTGGGGCCACTGGTGCCGCACGACGATCGGTCGCAGACCGAGCACGGCTTCGCGGCACTGTTGCCGACGGCCGACGGCGAGTTTCTGGTCGCCTGGCTCGACGGGAGAAACAACACCTGGGGCGCGCGCCAGACGGGGGGCTCGATGGGCCTGAGGGCGGCTTTCGTCGACCGGCGTGGCGAGCTCAAGCACGAAGGCCCCATCGATCTGCGCGTTTGCGATTGCTGCCAACCCGCGGCGGTGCGCACGGCACGCGGCCCCGCAGTCGTCTACCGCGACCGCTCCGGGGACGAGATCCGCGACATAGTCATCGCCTGGTGGGAAAACGGCGCCTGGACGGGGCCCTCCCCGGTGGCGCGGGATAACTGGCGTATCGACGGCTGCCCGGTCGACGGTCCGCGGGCGGACGCCATCGGCAACCAGCTCGCGGTGACCTGGTTCACCGCGGCCGACGGCGAACCTCGAGTGCAGGCCGCGTTCTCCGGCGACAGCGGAACGCGCTTCACGCCCCCGCTCAGGGCCGACGACGGCAATCCGGTGGGCAGGGCCGATATCGTGTTGTTGAACGAGAATACCGCGGTCGTCAGCTGGCTGGAAGCAGGCGCGGACGCGGGAGAGCTTCGCATACGCAAGGTTCACCGGGACGGTAAGCGTGAGGCCTCGGTCGCAATCAGCGGGATGTCTCTGTCTCGTAGCAGCGGGTTCCCGCAACTGGAAAAACGCGGTGAACGTATATACCTGGCGTGGACCGAGGGCGACGGCATACGGACGGCATCCGCCAAACCTTGATGCGCCGCCATTGGCGCTGCGATTGCTTCGGTCGCATTCCGATTCACTCGGTCCCGAGTTCCGCCATGCGCTGCTGGGACCGGCTGACCGGCTACCTCGGGCGCAGGGCGTGATCGACCCGTGCCGTGCACGCGGCGGCACTCAATTCTGTGCCAGCAATTCCGCAAGCAAGGTGTCCAGCTCCGTGTTTTCGTAGGCACCGAGTTTTTTCGCCACGATGTTGCCTTCGGCGTCCACCAGCACGGAGTAGGGCAGGATCGCCATTCTGTCCCCGTAGCGCTGCATCACCGCGTTGACGTTGTGTTCCAGAATCAACAGGGGGTAATTGATCAGGAGCTCGTCGCGGAACCGATCCACCGCCGCCACTTCGTCGATGGCGACCCCGACGACGCGAAACCCCCGGTCCCGATAGCGTTCCAGCATGGTCATGAACAACGGTATTTCGTCGCGGCAGGGCGCGCACCAGGTAGCCCAGAAGTTCACCAGGGTTACGCGCTGGTGCCAATTGGCGACGGTCGCCGGCCGACCCTTGAGGTCTTTGAACGGCTCCCCCAGGATGCCGTCGGGCGCCGAGACGGCCGTGTCTTCGTCGCGCAGGTGCTGGGCAAACCATAGGCCGGCCGCGAGCGCCGCGGCACAGAGGACAACCAGTAGTAGCGTGCTGTGCTTGGACATGCAACCGGATCTCGGTATCGGCGACGATGGCCGGTCTACTCTAGAGCAGCCGGCGGCGGCGTTGCCATGGTAATCACGCTAACGCGTACCTGTTGGGCGCAGCGGCGGCGGTCCGGATCAGGCCTTCTCGGTCATGTCCTTCCAGGGTGGGAGCACACGAGTGAGGATGAAAAGCAGAATCAACGGGCCCATCAGGACGCCAAACGCCGCGAAATAGCCTTCGCGTCCGCCAGGATCGTGGTACTGCAGGATCCCGCGCATCGTCTTGGCGATCTCCTGCCCACCGATGACCACGTTCCAGCGCATGAGAAACACGTTCATCAACACCAGCAGAG
>CAMYIN010000125.1 GCA_947258495.1 uncultured Gammaproteobacteria bacterium | reverse complement strand
GGTTGCTCAGAGCCCTCATTGGTACCGCACCCGCGGATCGATGGCGCCGTAGAGGATGTCGACGATCAGGTTCAGGAATACGATAAGGGCCGCGTAGAAAACCACGATACCCAGCACGACCGTGTAATCGCGGTTGAGCGCGCCGTTAACGAAAAAATGCCCCAGTCCGCCGATACCGAAGATCTCCTCGACGACGATCGAACCCGTGAGGATCGCCGCAATCGCCGGGCCCATGTAGGACAGCACCGGCAGCATCGCGGGCTTGAGCGCGTGCAGCCGGACGACCGTCATCGTGCCGAGTCCCTGTGCCCGCGCCGTGCGAATGAAGTCCCGCTGCAGCACATCGATCATGCTGGCGCGCGTCAGACGCGCAATGTAGGCGATCTGCGGCAGCGCAAGCGTGACGACCGGCAACAGGTAGCGGGACAAACCGGACGAGCTGGTCCACCCTGCCGGCAACCAGTTCAGCTTCACGGCGAACAGCAACACGAATATCGGCGCGAACACGAAAACGGGTATCGATATCCCGGTCATCGATATCGCCATCACCAGGCGATCGATCCAGGAATTGTGCCGCAGGGCAGCCAGCGTGCCGGCACCAACCCCCGCGATCAGCGCCAGCGCCATGGCCATTGCGCCGAGCTTGAGTGACAGCGGAAACGCTTTCGCAATCAGTTCGTTGACGGTGTAATCGACGTGACGGTAAGACGGGCCGAGGTCGCCCCGTAGAAGCCCGGACAGGTAACGGAGGAATTGCTTCGGCAGCGGTTCGTCGAGGTGATAGTGGCGCTTGATATTCTCTTCGATGGGGGGAGACAACACCCTCTCGACGTCAAAGGGCCCCCCCGGCGCGGCGTGCACCATCATGAAGGCAATGGCGATCACCAACAGCAGGGTCGGTATCGCCCCTAAAATCCGCAGCAGCGTGTATCGCAGCAATTCAGTGTTCCGCCTGGCGCACCACTACCGGGTGGCATTGAGACTCAGGTGCTGACTGTAGTGATAATCCAGTACGTTGTCTCCCCAGCCGCCGACTTGCGGGCTGACCAGGTGTTTGCTGACCCAGAAGTACAGCGGTATGACGGGGTGGTCCGCCAACATCTCGCGCTCGGCCTCTTCGAGAAACCAGCGGCGGCGCTCCAGGTCGGGCTGCTCCGCCGCCTGCAGCATCAGGTCGTCGAAGTCTTCGTTCGCGTAGAGCGGTAAATTGGAGGAGGCGCCCGACTGCAATATGCTCAGGAATGTATTCGCGTCGTCGTAGTCGCCGATCCAGCTGCTGCGAAATACCTGGGTGATCTGCGCTGCCCTGATATTGGCGATCAGGACCTGGAACTCTTCGTTGACCAGGGTCGCCTCGACGCCGAGTACTTCACGCCACATCGATTGAATGGCCACGGCAATGCGCTTGTTGGTGTCGTTGGTGTTGTAGCGCAATTCGAACCGCAGCGGATTGTCGGACCCGTAGCCTGCTTCCGTGAGCAGGCGGCGCGCGACGGTATTGCGCTGGTCCTGGGTCAGGGTCGCAAAGCTGAATACGGGCGGCTCGTAGTTATCGACGTAGGGCGGTACCCAGCTGTAGGCGGGTGGCTCACCGCGTCCGACGATTTTCTCCGCGAGCAGGTCGCGATCTATCGCCATCGACAGGGCCTGTCGCAACTCCGGGTTGCCCTTGAACGGCGGCTTGCTCAGGTTGAACCCATAGAAGTAAACGCCGAGCGTGGGTGCAATACGCAACTCGTCGGGATGCTGGCGCTTCAACTGTTGAAACATGTCCGGCGGCACATTGCTGGTAATGTGCAACTCGCCCGCCCGGTATCGGTTGATTTCGGCGGCGGACTGCACGATAACGTGATATTTCACCGCATCGATTGCCGTTTCCGCATTGTTCCAGTATTGCTCGTTACGGCGCAGCAAAAGTGCCGATCCCGGCGTCCACTCCATCAGCACATAGGCGCCGTTCGACAGCAGGTTGCCGGCACGGGCGAAACTGTCGCCGTGTTGCGCGACAGACCCGGGATGCACCGGGAACGTGCTCGGATTTGTCAGCAGGCTCAAAATGTAGGGTGCCGGGCGCTCCAGTTGCACGACCAGTGTCCGGTCGTCGACCGCTTCGGCGCCGAGTTCGTCGGGCGATACCTTGCCCTCGATGATTTGCGCGGCATTGGCGACGTCGGCGAGAAACTGAGCGTAAAACGCACCTGTCTTCGGATTTACGAGCCGTCGCCAGGCGAACACGAAGTCGCCGGCGACTACGGGATCGCCGTTCGACCAGCGCGCTTCGGGCCTCAACGAAAACGTGTACGTGCGGCCGTCATCCGATACTGTCCATTCCTCTGCAGCGGCGGGGACGAGCTCACCGGTGGCCGAATACCCGACCAGGCCTTCGCCGATATCGCGCAGCACATCGCCCGCCTGCGTGGTTCGTGCTTTCTGCGGGTCGAGCGATTCGGGTTCCGTGCCGATTCCCCGCTGCAGGACGGAGGCGTCGTCCGTGGAATGGTCGCTCGAACAACTG
>CAMYIN010000124.1 GCA_947258495.1 uncultured Gammaproteobacteria bacterium | reverse complement strand
TACCTTGAGGCCGTCGCCGACATTCAGCAGGCGGTTCTCGTCCGGGATCTCGAGGCCGTCGAAACGCATTTCGCAGTGCCCGCCGTGTTCCTCCGGCCCCATGATCGGAATGCGGCGCACGATCTCCCAGCCCGGTTGGTCGCGGTCGTAGACGAACGCGGTCAAGCCCTTGCGCGCGTCGTCCGAGGTCCGGGCGATGAGAATGAAGTGCTGCGCCGCATCCGCGCCGGTGATGAACCACTTGCGGCCGTGCACCACCCAGACGTCGCCGCGCCGCGCCGCCGTGGTCTTCATCAGGCCGGGATCGGAACCGGAGCCGGGCGCCGGTTCGGTCATGGCGAAGGCGGAGCGCACCTTGCCGTCGATAATCGGCTGCAGCCAGCGTTCTTTCTGTGGCTCGGTGCCCACCTTGTTGAGGACGATCATGTTGCCGTCGTCGGGGGCGGCGCAATTGAACGTGACGGGACCGAATATGGACCGGTTCATCTCCTCGTAACACACCGCCATGTCCGCCACTGCCAAGCCCATGCCGCCGCGCTCTACCGGCATCTGCGGGGCCCACAGCCCCTCCGCTTTCGCCCGGCTGCGCAATTTTTCGAGCTTTTCCGTGCGGATGTTTTCGTGTTCGTCGTAGGTCTCGGGGTCTTGCTCCAGCGGAAGGACGTGCTCGGCGACAAAACGCTGAATCTGCTCCCGAAGGGCGCGGAGTCTCGGTGACAGTCGAAAATCCATGGATCGGCGGATGCGAGTCGTTACGGTTCAGGCGAGGGATTATATTAGAGACGACGGTATTGCTGGAAACGCCCCTGGGATCTCGTCGCTTGCGAGCCGCCCGTAATGCGAAGTCGGGAAGCTAAGCGGACTCGAGTCCGCGTTTGTCGATATCGTCATGCCCCGGAGCCGCGGCAATCCGCGGCCAACGAAGGTTTCCGGGACATCCCTTCCGTGACGCATCGACGAAGGCCCGACGCCGGCGACGCGTCCGAAAATACTCTCTCGACCCAGTCCTTGTTGCTTCAGTCGGAAACGATTGGGGGTTCAGACCTGTGCACAGGGATCTGCTTCGCGATCGTCGTTTCGCCGCCCGACGGGCCCGCCCCGATCCGGGATTGTCGATGCGGGAAGTCTGTCAACGCTCCGGCGGGTCCAGGACGTCCCACAACTCGCCGCCGATCTCGATCAGATAGATGAAAAACCGCAAGCTCAGCAGCCCCCCGAAGAACATCCAATTGTTCCAATGGGCTATGCCGGCGATCAGCAGAATCAACGCACCAAGAAAAGACACGACGAACAACCAGAAAAAAACAATTAAGCCCAATCCCTGCTGCCACGCCAATATGGCGGACAACCACGGACGTGCGGTTTCGTTTTCGGTATTCCGTTGTCTATCGAGTCTGTATCGCATGAGCGCAACGTCCCTCGCCGTTGTACCGCCTAGCTAGATTCAGTGTAGTGCATCGGTGCAGACACGCGATCGGTCGTGCGCCGTGCAGGCACGTTCGCGTACACCTGCGATCCGTTGCCGGCACCCGCCGGCGCGTCACCACTCACGGATACGCGATAGAAGTCCCACATCCAGCCCTGGAACGCGGTCATTTCAATATTATTCGCGGGGCTATCCGCGTACCGCTGTTGGGCATTACGTCCGTTTGGACATTCCCTGTGGCGTTTAGTTTTTCGTATGCGCGCGCCGGACGAAGAAATTAGCGCTGCGGACCCGGACACGCAGAGCGAGTGCGGGATCTTGACCGGCGGCGCAGCTTTTGGGCTATGCTTAATCTCAATTCCAGGGTCTGCGCCCGCAGCCGCACAAATAGACTATCGTCAATTTTCCGCAAATTAGCCGCGGTATCTAGGGAGACCGGGAACGATAATTGACTGGACGACGATGAGTGCTCGCGCATGCTCGACGCTCATCGATACGCCGTCCGTTGGAAAGGGATATGGAACCGAATCAACGTAAGACCGTCACGCAAGCCTGCGCACGATTCCACAACGACCCCGGGCGCATGATCGACATTCTGTGGCAGGTTCAGGACCGGCTGGGCAGCGTAGACGGCGAGGCCATGTCGCTGATTGCCGAGCACACCGGGACCTACCGCGTAGAAGTGGAAGGCGTGGTCAGCTTCTACGCCTTCTTCGCCAGCACGCGCAAAGGCGCAATCGTCATCCGTCTGTGCGACGACATCGTGGATCGCCACGCCGGTATCTTTGCGGTGGCGAAGGCGTTTGCAGACGCGCTCGGCATCGAGGTTGGAGAAACCACCGAGGACCACGCGTTCTCGCTCGAATACACCCCCTGCATCGGCATGTGCGATCAGGCGCCGGCGGCGTTGATCAACGAGGTCGTCGTCACCAATCTGACCCCGGCGAAAGTAAAAGGCATCGTGCGGATCCTGAAAAAGACGCGCGATCCCAAGTCCCTGGTGTCGCGAACCGGCGACGGCAACAACGCGCACCGGCTGATCGCGTCCATGGTGAAAAACAACATACGCAAATCGGGCCCGATACTGCTCA
>CAMYIN010000123.1 GCA_947258495.1 uncultured Gammaproteobacteria bacterium | reverse complement strand
TTCCCAGCAATCCACATCAGGAAATTAAGCTGTCTCTTCATAGAATTGACGTCACGAGTCATCCCGGGGGGTGCCAGGAATAGTAGCTGGGCGCCTGGTGAGAAATGCGGGCTAGGGCCGGCCCGGCCTAACGTTTGCGGCGCCGCCCCGGGGCGCGGCGCGAACACAGCGGCAGCGGTTTCGTCTACAGACGGCGATGTGCGACGGGTACAGCAAACCACCCACGGTTACAACAGGGCTTTGAGGCGTGCGGTTCTCTCGTCCTTGGTTAATGCAGCGAGTTCCCGTACCGCGGCGAAAAATTTTTCCAGATCGCCCGCATGGTTGGTCAGCAGTGCCTCGAACGCCGGCGCCAGGTCGTGGTACGCGACTACCGCCACCAGCTTGGCGTTGTTGATCGGTTCCGCAAACCAATGTGCGAATCGGTCATAACCCTCCCATGGCGCCACCAACTCCTGGAACTGCATGCGAAGCTCGTCAACGAGCGCGTGCTTGCGGGTTCGCATCCACGATGCCGAGTTCGTGGATGCATATGCCCGGGATAGCCGCTCCTTGTATTCCAGGATCAGCGCAATCACTTCGCGGTCGCGGTTTTTCCGTTGCCGATATGCGTCGATCCGCGAGGCGTCGCCGGCGGCCTGGATCCACCGCCTCACCCCCTCCTGTTCCACCGCAGTGGCGAACGACTCATTGAACACCGAATCGTCCTTCACGTATACCAGTTGGTGCGCCAATTCATGAAATACCAGGCCCGCCAGATCTTCATCCGAGTAGTGCAACACCGTGTTGAGCATGGGATCGGTGAACCAGCCGAGCGTGGAATACGCGGGTACACCGCCGATGAATACGTCCTTACCTTGCTGCTCGAGCCGCGACGCAAAGCGCTGCGCGTCCTCATGCTTGAAATAGCCGCGATAGACGACACAGCCGATGATCGGGAAACACCACTTTTCCGGCGTCAGCGAAAATTCCGGCGCCGCGAAGACATTCCACACCGCGTAATTCCTGCCGAGATCGGCATACCGCGTGTAACTGCTGTTGTCCGGAAGCGACAACACGTCGCTCGCGAAACGGCGCATTGTCAGCACCTGTTTCAGTTTGCTTTTGAGCGCCTCGGTGGTTTCCGGTTGGCGGATTACATCCTCGATCGGCCGGCTACGGACCAGAATATCCCACTGCCCGTGGACCGACTGGGCGTAGTATCCTACGGTCGTACAACCGGAGACCATCGCGGTTACCGCGATTATCATGAGGCCGAAACAACGCTGCGAGCGGCGGGTCATTTACCGATTAATTTCTAAGCACATTCAATTGGTTGTGTAACACTATGCCAGACCCATGCGAAGACCTGGAAGTCTATCTCGTCGGCGGGGCGGTTCGCGACCGGCTCCTGGGGCTGCGGGTGAAGGACCGCGACTGGGTCGTGGTGGGGGCGACGCCGGAGCAGATGATTGCAAAGGGCTTCCGGCCGGTGGGCAGGGAGTTCCCGGTATTCCTCCATCCGCACACCAAAGAGGAATTCGCGCTGGCCCGCATCGAAAGGAAAACCCGCCCCGGCTACACCGGATTCGAGTTTGACACTTCACCCACGGTAACCCTCGAACAGGACCTGGCGCGGCGCGATCTCACCATCAATGCCATGGCGGAAACTCCCGACGGCGGGCTGATCGACTACTTCGGCGGGAAAGATGATCTTCACGATGGAATTCTGCGCCACGTATCCGATGCGTTTGCCGAGGACCCGGTACGGATATTGCGCGTCGCGCGCTTCGCCGCGCGTTACGGTTTCGCGGTCGCCGACGAAACGCGCTCAATGATGAACAACATAGTAACCAACGGAGAGGTCGACGCGCTGGTGCCCGAACGCGTGTGGCATGAGCTGCAATCTGCGCTGGGCGAATCCCGTCCTTCTTTATTCATTGAGACACTTCGCAATTGCGACGCACTAGAACGCGTGTTTCCCGAGCTCGACTGCCTGTTCGGGGTGCCGCAGCCGAAACAATACCACCCGGAAGTCGATTGCGGGGTGCACATCATGCTGGTCGTCGATCAAGCGGCCCGGTTGACGAACGACGTCCAGGTACGCTTCGCGGCGCTGGTCCACGATCTCGGCAAGTGCGAGACGCCGGAATCGGACTGGCCCCGTCACCCGCATCACGAACGGCGCGGGGTCGCCCGGGTGCGCAATTTGTGCGCGCGCCTGCGGGCGCCCAATCAATACCGCGATCTCGCCGTGGCGGTCTGCGAACATCATCTGCTGACCCACCGCATCGAACGGCTCAAGCCGTCAACGGTGGTGAAATTACTTGACGCCTTACGCGCCTTTCAGCACCCGCAACGCCTCGAGCAGTTCATCCTCGCCTGCGAGGCCGACATGCGGGGGCGCAGCGGATACGAGGATCGCGACTATCCGCAGGCGGTCATGCTTCGTGAATACTACGCGGCGGCCAAGTCCGTGAACACGCAATTCGCCGCCGGGCAACGGCAGGGACGGGACACCGGCGCCGAGATCCACCGGC
>CAMYIN010000122.1 GCA_947258495.1 uncultured Gammaproteobacteria bacterium | reverse complement strand
CCGCGCGGCAGCGCGCCGCGGTCCCGGTGAACCAGGCACAGATTAGCGAGCAACAGGGGGTTGCGCGTCATCGCCACCATACGCGCGGCACGAAAGTCGGGCTCGCCGAGTCGTGCAATCAATTCGCCAGCACGGGTGTGCGCCGTGAGCGCACCTTGCGACGGGTCTACGGCCAGAACCGTTTCGACCGCTTCGTACCAGTTGCGGATGAACGCCTCGGATTGTTCGCGAGTGAGCGGCCGCAGGTGCAATTCCAGGAACTGCGCACCCAGCCGCGCATCGTCCCCGTAGCCCGCGAAACGGCAGGTGACCACCGGGGTGCAGTTGGGTCCGGCTGCCGTAGCTTGCTCGATCCAGCGCGCCACCTGCGCGCGGTGCGCAACGTCGCTGACCTCGTCGAGACCGTCGAACAACAACAAGAGCGGACCGCGGTCCAACAAGCGCCTACCGAAGCCCTGCGGCATCTGCAAGTGTGGACTGTCGAGCTGTTGCTCGATGAACGCGTCCAGGCCCAGGGAGAGATCGTCCAGCTCGCGCAGGGGCAGGAACACCGGGACGATTTCGGAATCCAAACCCAGTTCGTCACCGCCCTCGCGCAAACACCACAACAGCAGGCGTTTGAGATGGGTGGTCTTACCGGAACCCGGATCACCCAGAATGACCAGACCCCGGCGCTTGCGTTGACGGGCCTCGACGAACGCCTCAATCAGCGGGATTTCACGTGCGGCCTGGGCGTCGCGCAGGCGTTTCTCGGCGTCGGTCGCATCGGCAAACGCCGCCTCGCCTACCGCCCGCAGGTCCACCATCGCCTGCAGCGGGACATAGAGATCCTCCAGGTCGATAGCGACGCGTAGCCGCGTTTTAAAACCCACGACTTGGAGCAGGCTATGCAGGGATTGCGCCGCTTGCCCGTAGCGTGCGATTTCCTTGGAGTCGTGCGGCTCAGGCCGCTCTTCGCGACGGGCCGTCTCCGGTTCACCCTCCTCTTCATCCCGCCACTGGTTGAGCGTGTGCAGGACTTTGGCGCCGAGTGTCGTGTCGGTGAACCGAGCCGGCATCTGATCCCTGGCATACTTGGCCTTGAAGCCGTCGAGTTTCTTTTGTTTATCCCAGCGGCCCGGTCCCTCGTCATAGTCCTGATCCGGAATCACGGACAGACCAGATTCGATCTCGAACATGAACAGCGCTCGCTTTGCCTGTTTCGCCGCATCGTACTCGAGCTCAGTGATAGAGAGGTCGTCGCCGTCCGGAATCCAGCCGTATCGATGCGCGATGATGCCGACGTAAACCTCGCACTCCCGGGCGAGCCGCTGGCATTCCGCGACCGTCGGCCGCGTGCTGGCTGTAAACCGCTCCATGCCGACCGGCTGCATCCCCGCATGCAGTACCGCATGCTCCACCACCTTGCGCCGCTCGGCGTTGTCGAGATAGGTGCTGGAGATGAAGACCTGATACGTTCGCTTACCCTCGGTCACGGCCGCTCCCGGTTATCGAAAAAGGTGGCAACGGGGCCTTCGGACTATCCTACCAGCCCCGCCGCCCGCCGTCCTTAGGCCATGCTATTCGGCGCTCCCGTCCCTGCGAGGCCGGGAAACGGACTCATGGACACCCGCGCGCCACACCCGGCCCGTCCGTGAACGGGCCGGCTCCGGGCTCGGCGCATTGCCGCGCGGGTGGACTGGGCGAGACGAAAACCCAGGTTGTTGTTCCGGTTGTCGGGGGTGTTCCTGTTGCGGTACGCGGAACGGACGTTCCTCGGTTTGTTGTTCCAGGAACCCCCGCGGATCACGCGCTGGTCGCCTCCCGGCCCGTTCCCCTTTGAAACACAACATTGGACAAGATCGCCTCCCGCAGGCCTTCGGTGTCGGCATGGCACGCATGGCCGATCCAACTTTGCACCGAGGGATTGATATCTTGCCAATCGACTCGTCCTTGGGCGTAAGCTTGTGCGAGACGGCGCAGCTTGCGCGCAAACCGATGGCCGTTGTCGTTCCGCAATCTTCTTAGATTCGGATACACCACATAACCGAGAAGATTCAACCCATCCTTGACATGCGTCACATGGACTTTGCGCGGATGCAGCCGTAATCGGTCTTCCGCCAATCTTTCTTTGATCCTCTCCCGCAACTCGGTCAACCGCCCCTTGTCGTTCCCCAGCACCGCCATGTCGTCCACGTAACGAAGATAGCGTTTCATGCCGAGCGTCTGCTTGATGTAATGATCCAGATCGTCCAGATACAGGTTGGCGAAGAACTGGCTCGTCAGATTGCCAATCGGAATGCCGCTGCGTCGCTCGATGGGCGTGAACAGATCGTCGTCCGGGAAGTAATGGAGTGCGGTCCCACCGGACGGGGAACTGTCAATGATCCGATCCAGCAGGGCGAGTGTGCGCCGGTCCTTGATACGCCGGCGCAGCTTCTCTTTCAGGAGATCGTGATCGATGGAAGCGAAATATTGCGCCACGTCCATCTTAAGCACGTAGGTATAGTGTCGCGCCCATTCCTGGTAGCGATCGACGGCGGCGT
>CAMYIN010000121.1 GCA_947258495.1 uncultured Gammaproteobacteria bacterium | reverse complement strand
TTGCACGCCCGGGAACCGGTTACGCCCTTGGCCGTCGTCGGCTTTTCCCTGGGCGGCAACATACTGCTCAAGTGGTTGACGGACGGCGGCGCTGCGTCCTCGATCCAGACCGCTGCAGCGATCTCGATCCCGTTTCTGCTCGCTGAGGGCGCGCGCCGCATGGATAGTGGGCTTTCCCGCATCTACCAGTGGAGGCTGTTGCGCTTGATGCGAAGCTCGGTGACGAGGAAATTCGCCGACCGGCCGGCGCCGATCGATCTCGAAAGCCTGCACCAGCTCAGTAACTTCTGGGACTTCGACGACTGCATCACCGCGCCGTTACACGGCTTCGCCGGCGTAGAGGACTACTACGCGCGCTGCAGCAGTCGCCAGTTCCTGCACAAAATCGCAACGAAGACCTTGATCGTGCAATCCCTGGACGATCCGCTCATGACCCCAGACGTGGTACCGGCGGAAGAAGAGTTGTCGGACAATACCGTCCTGGAACTGAGCTCCCGAGGAGGCCACGTGGGCTTTATCTCTGGTCCGATCTGGCGACCTGTCTATTGGCTCGACCGCCGTCTCTCGAATTACCTATGCGAGATGCTGAGACCGGATAAAGCGGTCCTATAGACGTTCGATAACCGCGTCTGTGAACTGTTGCGTATCGGCGTCACCGCCCAGATCACGCGTTGTTCGATCGCCGCTGGCGATGACGTCCCGGATCGCGCTGCGGATGCGTTGCGCCTTGTCGTTCATGTCCAACTGATCCAACATCAGGGCGGCAGCGAGGATAAGGGCCGACGGGTTGGCGATCTTCTTTCCCGCTATGTCCGGGGCCGAACCGTGCACCGCCTCGAATATCGCCACGGCATCGCCGATGTTTGCGCCAGGCGCCATACCCAGACCGCCGATCAAACCGGCGCACAGGTCCGAAATAATGTCGCCGAACAAATTAGTCGTAACGATGACGTCGAACTGGTGCGGATTCATGACCAGCTGCATACAAGTGTTGTCGACTATCATCTCGACGGTTTCGATGTCGGGGTACTGCTCGCCAATCTCGCGCGCGACGCTGAGAAACAACCCGGAGGTCGCCTTCAATATATTGGCCTTGTGCACAACGGTGATCTTCCTGCGTCCGCGTTTTTGCGCGAGTTCGTAGGCAAATCGAATGACGCGTTCAGATCCCGCGCGCGTGATAACGCTCACCGATTCCGCGCGTGAGCCATCCTCGGAGATCTCCTGCCGCTCTCCCGAGTACATGCCTTCCGTGTTTTCACGTATGGTAATGATATCGATATTGTTGTAACGGGACTGCACGCCGGGGCGCGTTATGGCGGGACGCACGTTTGCGTAAAGATCGAAGATCTTGCGCAACTGCACATTAATCGACGTGAAGCCTTTCCCCACGGGGGTGGTCAAAGGCCCTTTGAGCGCCATCCCGTTGCTGCGTATCGAGGCCAGCGTTTCCTCGGGCAGGATATCCTTGCCCGCCTTTTGAGCGCCGACACCTGCAAGCTGGGTGTCGTACCGGAGACCACAGTTTAAGGCATCGAGCACCCTAAGTGTGGCATCGGTGATTTCCGGTCCGATACCATCGCCCGGGATGACCGTAATCGTTCGCATTCGACTAGATACCTATTGCATTCAGCACTGCTGCCAAGGCAGACCTTCGTAACGCCACCCGGCGATGTTGCTGCGGTGGTGGTCGTCGTCCAGGGGCCCTTCGAAACCCGTGTCGACGTGGTAGACGTTTTTGATTCCGGCTGCAATCAGCGCCTTACCGGCCTCCTGTGAGCGCCGACCGCTGCGGCATATGAGGATGACGCTGGGCGGGTTCGTCTCGTCCGCCCCGAGGAATCCGCCGAGCAGGACTTCACGCACCTGTGACACGAAGCGGGGATTTTCAGTCCAATCCGGTTCGTCCAGCCAGGCGATATGAATCGCGTCCCGAGGATGACCGATCATAAGATGCTCCATCGTCGACCGGATATCTATCAATACCGCCTGCGGGTTTTCCTGCAGCATGTCGTAGGCGTTTTTTGGCGTCAGGTTTCGAGGCTCTGCGGTATGTTCACCCATTCGCTCCTCCTGCAGTCCGTTCACGACACCGATATTTTAACGAAACTGATGCGCCCATAAATATTTTTATTTTTCCAGCAACAGGGTTACGGGGCCCTCGTTGACGAGTTGCACCTGCATGGAAGCTCCAAAGCGCCCTTGCCCGACCCGGGCAACGCCCGCGGTGCGGAGAAAATCGACGAAATCCGCGAACAGTTCCTCGGCCGGCTCAGGCGGCATCGCCCGGGAGAACTCCGGCCGCCGGCCCCGCTCGACGTCCGCGTAGAGCGTGAACTGGGGTATCACCAGGACGTCGCCGCCGACTTGCAGCAGAGACCGATTCATACGACCCGCAAGGTCCGGAAAAACGCGCAGGTTTACTACCTTGTCGGTCATCGAGCCGAGCAGTTGTTTTCCATCCTCGCGGCCGAAGCCGACAAACAACAGCAAACCATGCCCGATGCGGCTCACGATTTCCTCGGCGATCACCACCGACGCCGAACTGACGCGTTGCAGCAGGACTCTCATGGAAAGACGCGAGTATTCGCCACGTGGGTTTGACCTTCGATCCAGCGACGCGTTAATCCACCTGATTCGTCGTGTTACGAAATTCGCCGCCCGCAGGCGGCGGTCGAACCGGAACCGCTTCGACTCGACGTATTGCGCGTCCGCCGCTCGGAGACCGCGGCGCGTGGAAACTACGCCGCGTCGTCGATCGCCTTCATGCTCAGGCGGATACGACCTTGTTTATCCACCTCCAGGACCTTCACCTTTATCAAGTCGCCTTCCGAAAGCATGTCGCTCACGTTCTCGACCCGCTTGTTGGAAATCTGGGAAATGTGCACCAGCCCGTCCCGCCCCGGGAGGATGTTCACGAATGCACCGAAATCCATGAGCTTGACCACCCTACCTTCATAGGTCTTGCCCACCTCGACGTCGGCGGTGATCTCCTCGATGCGACGGCGCGCTTCCTGGCCGGCGGCGCTGTCCACGGATGCGATTTTGACGGTGCCGTCGTCGCCGATGTCTATGGTGGTGCCGGTCTCTTCGGATATCGATCGCACCGTGGCGCCGCCCTTGCCGATGACATCCCGGATCTTTTCCACCGGGATCTTCACAGTGATGATGCGCGGAGCGTATTCCGACATTTCGGGCCTGGGCGCATCGATCGCCTTGGCCATCTCGCGCAAGATGGTCATACGCCCTTCTCGCGCCTGTTCCAACGCCACCTCCATGATCTCCTGCGTAATTCCGTCGATTTTGATGTCCATTTGCAGAGCGGTAACGCCGTCAGGCGTTCCCGCAACTTTGAAATCCATATCGCCAAGATGATCCTCGTCTCCAAGGATGTCGGTGAGGACCGCAAACCGCTGCTCGTCTTTGATGAGGCCCATGGCGACGCCGGCCACCGGCGCCTTGATCTGCACACCGGCATCCATCAGCGACAGGCTCGTACCGCAAACGGTCGCCATGGAACTGGAGCCGTTCGATTCCGTGATCTCCGAGACCACCCGAACCACGTAGGGAAAGTCGTCCATGGGCGGCAACACCGAGGCGATCGCTCGCTTCGCCAGCTTCCCGTGACCGATCTCGCGACGCTTCGGAGACCCGACGCGACCGGTCTCTCCGACGCAAAAGGGCGGGAAATTGTAGTGCAGCATGAACCGATCCCGGCTTTCGCCCTCCAGCGCGTCGATAATCTGCGCATCCCGCTCCGTACCCAGAGTGGTGGTGACGATCGCCTGCGTCTCTCCGCGTGTGAACAGCGCGGATCCATGTGTACGCGGCAAAGTGCCGATCCGGCAGGTGATGGGTCTAACGGTGCGTGAATCGCGGCCGTCTATGCGTGCTTCCCCATTTAGAATACGACTGCGCACAAGAGTTTTTTCGAGCTGCTTCACGGCGTTCTTGGTGGCATCGACGAGTTCCTGCACAGAGTCCTCGTCCGTCAGGGCGGAAACAACGCGTTCCCGAATGTCGGCGAGTCGTTCCTGGCGCTGTTGCTTGTCGGCGATGCGATACGCCTCGCTCAGCTCTTGTTCCGCGATCTCGGCGACTTTATCGATCAGCTCCCTGTCCTCCTCCAATGTCGCCCATTCCATCGGTTGCACGCCCACCTCGCGGGCCAGGTCACGGATCTTGGCGATGACCTGCTGCATCTGCTCATGACCGTAGAGCACGGCGCCAAGCATCTGCTGCTCAGTCAGTTCCTTTACCTCCGATTCCACCATAAGTACCGCATTCTCGGTGCCGGCAACAATCAGATCGAGCCGGGAGCGTTCACTCAATTCGGAAATATCCGGGTTCAAGACATACTCGCCGTCCACAAAGCCGACTCGGGCCGCGCCGATGGGGCCGTCGAAGGGAATCCCCGATAGCTGCAACGCCGCCGAAGCGCCGATCATCGCTACTATGTCGGGATCTATCTCCGGGTCCACGGACATTACCGTAGCGATGATCTGGACTTCGTGGGTGAACCCCTTCGGAAACAAGGGCCTGATGGGCCTGTCGATCAGACGACACGTGAGTATCGCCTTCTCCGAAGGGCGGCCTTCCCTGCGAAAAAAGCCCCCGGGTATACGCCCGGCTGCGTAGGTCCGCTCCTCGAAATCCACGGTCAGGGGAAGAAAATCTCGGGGCGTCCCCGATTTTTCGCAGACTACAGTCACCAAAACGGAAGTGTCTCCGCAACTTGCGACCACGGCGCCGGTCGCCTGTCTCGCTATCTCACCGGTCTCCAGTTTGAAACTGTGTCGGCCGTACGGAAATTCTTTTACCACGTGTACCACGATTTCCTCTCCACTATCTATTTGCGCAAACCTAATTTGCCGATCAGGGAACGATAACGCTCAACGTCCTTTTTTTTCAGATAGTCGAGCAATCTGCGTCGCCGATTTACCAGTCGCAGCAATCCCTGGCGAGAATGATGATCATGAATGTGAGTTTTAAAATGCGACGACAGATCGTGAATCCGTGCGGTCATCAATGCGACCTGCACCTCGGGCGAGCCGGTATCGCGTTCTCCGCGTTGATGCTCGCTTACTACCTGCGCCTTCTTATCGGCGGTTAACACCATGATTTTCCTCTATTAATTTAAAACATTAGCTCTTGAAAATGGCCCGCGTATTCTAACTGCACCACCTGGCCTCCACAACCAAAGTCGCATGGTCACACGAACCGGGAAATAACTGCGCTAAGACAACCACTTAGTACGTATGAAATAATCGTTTCGGGGCGACGCGTCCGTCCGAGAGTACTTTACCTATGCCGAGGAACCCGGCCTCCTGGGCATACAGGCGCACCCAACCGGTCCGCGGCGCGGTCGAGGCCCGCACCGGTTGACCGCGACACAGGTAATACGCCGCGTCTGCAGTCAACATGACGTCGGGGAGATCGGTGAGACCCTGGTCAGCCGGAACCAGGTACTGATCAAGATCCTCGACACTTTCGGCACTTTCAAGCTGATCGAGAGTCACGCACTGATCGACGCGGAACGGGCCGACTCCAACGCGGCGCAACGAAGCAACGTGGGCGCCGCACCCCAAACTCTCGCCAAGATCGTGCGCCAGGGAGCGCACGTAGAAGCCACTGGAACAATGCAATCGGATCTCGATCTCGTCCTGTTCGGCCCGACGCCAGGTCGCCCGATACACGTCAACGACACGCGGCTTGCGTTCCACTTCTATACCCTGTCGCGCCAATCGGTACAGAGGCTGCCCCCGGTGTTTGATCGCGCTGTACATCGGCGGCACCTGGTGTATGCGTCCGCGAAATCGCGAGATCGCGGCCTCGATGGTCTCCTCGTTCAACTTCACCGGTGCGCGGAAAATGATCTCTCCATCGGCATCGCCCGTATCTGTGGATTCACCGAGCTTGAGTACCGCGTCATAGCGTTTGTCCGCATCGAGAAAAAAACCGGAGATCTTTGTCGCCTCGCCGAAACAAATGGGCAGCAGGCCGGTGGCGATCGGATCCAGACTGCCGGTATGTCCCGCTTTGCGCGCCCTGTAACACGTTTTGACCTTCTGCAGGGCTCCGTTCGAAGTAAGTCCGATCGGTTTGTCCAGTAACAAGATTCCCTGGATATTCCGACCTCCGCGTCGCTTGCTTCGATTCGCCACAAATGTTGTCGCCTTACTTTGTTCTCGTCTCGGAGTGCACGGCCCTGTCAATCAAGGCGTCCATGGCATTGCCGCGCTCGATACTCGTGTCGTAGAAAAAACGAATCTTCGGACTCACTCGCAGATTCAACTCATGGCTCAGTTCATGGCGAAGAAAACCGCTCGCATGTTGCAGCGCGTTCACGAGTTGTTGCTGCTCTTCATCGGATTCTTGTTTCTTGAGTCGAGTCACGTATACCTTGGCGTGCTTCAGATCCTTGCTCATGTCTACACCGGTCACGGTAACAAACTTGATGCGTGGATCGTGAATCTCTTCTGTTAGTAATCTTGCCAATTCCCGCTGTACCAGCTCGGCTACCCTGCGGGTGCGATCGAATTCCTTTGGCATGGCGCATCACCCGACCTTTCTCTATAACCTGGGCCTGACTTCAAACGTTTTAAAGATCTCGATTTGATCACTCACCTTAACGTCGTTGTAGTTCTTTATACCGATACCGCACTCCAGGCCCGCTTTGACTTCGTTCACGTCCTCCTTGAATCGACGCAGCGAATCGATCTGCCCCTCGAAAATCACCACATTGTCCCGTAATACACGCACTCTTTCGTTTCTACGCACCTTTCCGGAATTGACGTAGACGCCGGCGATGGCACCGATCTTCGGCGCCCTGAATACGTCTCGGACCTCCGCGTTGCCGATCACCTCTTCCTTGATTTCCGGCGTCAGCATTCCCGACATCGCCGCCTTGACCTCATCGACCACATCGTAGATGACATTGTAATAGTGAACGTCTACGCCCTCGGCCTCGATGATCTTTCGTGCGGCGGCGTCCGCGCGCACGTTGAATCCTATGATTATCGCGTTCGATGCCATCGCGAGATTGACGTCTGATTCGCTGATCCCACCCACCATGCCGTGCACCACGTTCACTCTGACGTCTTCGGTGGACAGCTTCTCCAGCGACTCGGCCAGGGCTTCAACAGATCCCTGGACATCCGCCTTGATGACCAAGTTGAGCGTTTTCTGTTCCCCCTCGTCGAGATGTTGGAACATGTTCTCCAGTTTCGCCGCCTGCTGTCGGGCGAGCTTGATTTCCTTGTGTTTTCCCTGCCTGAAGAGGGCGATTTCACGCGCTTTTCGCTCGTCGGTAACCACCAGTACTTCGTCACCCGCCACCGGCACGCCGGACAGGCCCTGTATCTCCACGGGGGTTGAAGGCCCGGCTTGCTTGATCCGCTTTCCGGCGTCGTTGCTCATGGCACGGACACGACCTGTTTCGCGACCGGCCAGGATCACGTCGCCGTGGTGCAGCGTGCCCTTCTGCACCAGTATCGTCGCCACCGAGCCCCGGCCTTTATCCAGGCGCGCCTCGACGACCAAACCCGACGCTTGATCGGTCTTCGGCGCCTTGATGTCCAGCAATTCCGCCTGTAACAGCACCGCATCGAGCAGATCCTCTACGCCGGCACCGGTTTTCGCCGAGACCGGCACCATGAGGACGTCGCCGCCCCAGGCCTCCGGTATGACTTCGTGGGCAGCAAGGTCCTGCTTCACCCGATCCTGGTCCGCTTCTTCCTTGTCGATCTTGTTTATCGCCACGACGATGGGAACACCGGCGTTCTTCGCGTGATGAATGGCTTCCACCGTCTGCGGTTTCACGCCGTCGTCCGCAGCCACCACCAGTATCACGATGTCGGTGGCTTTGGCGCCGCGAGCGCGCATCGCGGTAAAGGCTTCGTGCCCCGGGGTATCGAGAAACGTTATCACCCCCTTTTTCGTCCGAACTTGATACGCGCCGATGTGTTGGGTGATGCCGCCCGCCTCTCCGGCGGCTACCTTGGATTTACGTATGTGATCCAATAGCGAAGTCTTTCCGTGGTCAACGTGACCCATGACGGTGACGACCGGTGGCCGGGGCTCCAATGCCCCTTCCTCCTGGCGTTGATCCAGCAGCAGGGCTTCCGGATCATCCGGCGCCGCGGGCTGGGCGACGTGTCCCATCTCCTCCACCACCAGAATCGCGGTTTCCTGATCCAGGACCTGATTGATGGTCACCATTGTCCCCATCTGCATCAGTGCCTTGATAACCTCTGCGGCCTTGATGGACATGGCTTGCGCAAGTTCCGCAACGGTCACCGTTTCCGGGATCCTCACCTCACGCTTGACCGGCTCGGTGGGTTTTTCAAACGCATGCTGGGTACCCGTGGTCCTGACCTTTCTGCGTCGCTGCACATCGCGCGACTTGCGCCGTACCTTCAGTTCCCCGGATACGTGCAATTCGTTTCGCTTCCGACGTTCTTTGCGCTCTCCACGGTCCCCCTTCTTGGCCCGCTCTTCACGAGGTTTCTCGGGGGCGGGCGGGACCTCGACCGGTTCGGGGACCACGACCTGCGCCGTGTCTTCTTCCGCGATCTCGGGCGCGGTCGCTGCGGCGCCCGTCTCCGCTTCGACCGCTGTCTGTTCCACGATTTCATCCGTCGTGGCGGCCGGCGCCGCCTCTTCGACCACGGCCTCGATGGCCTCGGCCGCAGGTACCGGGGTTTCCACTTTCGCCGCTTCCTCCTGTCGGGACTCGGCTTCTTTCGCCGCGGCCTCCGCCGCCGCATCCGCCTCGGCCTGGCGGCGCTGACGCTCCTGCTCTTCCAGCACTTCCCGTTTCACGAAGGTGCGCCGCTTGCGAACCTCCACGTGAATCGTTCTCGAAGTACCGGTGCGCGATGTCTGCTTGATCTCTCCCTCGGTCTTGCGCTTGAGCGAGATCTTATTGCGCTTCGTCGTCGGTTTGACCACCGTTTTGTCATCGCCACGAAGATACGAAAGCAGGGCTACCTTTTCTTCCTCGCTGAGCGTGTCTTCGGTGTTCTTTCCGTCAATCCCAGCATCCGCCAGTTGCTGGATCAATCGGTCTGTACCGATCCCGATCTGTTCGGCGAAACTTCGTATCGTTACCTGTGACATGGTGCTACCGCCGTTACTCGTTCTGCGCTGCATCCGCTGTTTCAAACCACGGTGCTCGAGCGATCATGATCAGCGCCGCGGCTTTCTCTTCATCGATACCGATATCCGAGATCTCCAACAATTCATCCGTCGCGCATTCCGCCAGGTCTTCCCGCGTTCGTATGCCGTGGCTGGCTAGAATTCGCGCGGTATGTTCGTCCATCCCTTCCAGTTCGAGAAGATCCGCTTGCGGTTCGGCGAGCTTCAATTTCTCTTCCTGGGCAATGGCTCTCGTTACCAGCGCATCCTCGGCCCGTTTACGCAGTTCGTCCACCAGATCCTCATCGAATTCTTCGATATCCAACAGCTCTTGCTTCGGTACGTAGGCGACCTCCTCGAGCGAGGTGAACCCTTCGTGCACCAGGATGCTGGCCACATCTTCGTCCACGTCCAGCTGCTGCATCAACATATCACGGATGCCGTGCGACTCGGTCTCCGCTTTCTCGGCCGCTTCCTGATCGGTGAGGATATTGATTTCCCAGCCGGTTAGCTCGGAAGCCAAACGCACATTCTGACCGCCGCGCCCTATTGCCTGGGACAGTTGATTTTCATCGACGACGACGTCCATGGACTTGACTTCTTCGTCGACGACGATAGATTCCACCTCGGCGGGCGCCAGCGCATTTATCACGAACTGGGCCGGGTCCTCCGACCACTTGATGATATCCACGCGTTCCCCGGAGATTTCGTTGGAAACACTCTGTACCCGAGAGCCCCTTATGCCCACGCACGCGCCGACCGGGTCGATCTTTGGGTCGTTCGACTGGACCGCGATCTTCGCGCGCAGTCCCGGATCACGTGCCGCGCTCAGAATAGCGATGATGCCCTCGCCCGCCTCCGGGACTTCGAGCTGGAACAGCTGAATCAGCAGCTCCGGAGACACCCGATCCAAAAACAGCTGTGGGCCCCTTTGCACCGGGCGAACGTCGCGCAAAATGGCGCGAATACGATCCCCCGGCCGCAATCCCTCACGCGGAATCATGGCTGATTTGGGGAGCACGGCTTCCGCTCCACCCAGATCGACGATAGCGTCGCCGCGCTCCAGCCGCTTCACCACCCCAGACACCATTTCCCCTTTGCGCGGTTCGTATTCGGCAACGACGCGTTCCCGTTCCGCCTCCCTGACTTTCTGCATGATGACCTGTTTGGCGGCTTGGGCGGCGATACGCCCGAAATCCACCGGTGCCAGGGGTTCCTCGACAAAATCGCCCACTTCAATATCGGGGTGCTCCAAACGGGCCTGGGTCAGGCGAATCTGACGATCCGGAAACTCGAGTTCATCGTCGTCGGTGACGACTTCCCAGCGACGATAGGTGTCATAGGAACCGGTCTCGCGATGTATATTCACCCTCGCGTCGATGTCCTCCCGATGGCGCTTTCGAGTCGCCGTCGCCAACGCCGCCTCGATGGCCTGGAAAATGACGTCCTTTTCGACGCCCTTCTCACGCGACAACACATCCGCCATTAACAGGATCTCATTTGCCATTTGTCTTGCTCCTGAGCCGCGCCCAGTCAATCGTCGTCAATTCACGCAAACCAGCGTAAGGTTAAACCTTCGACACCAAACGTGCCCGTTCGATTTCAATCATCGGTAAGTCGTAGGGCTCTCCGTCCACATCGACCACTAAAATCTCTTCCATCACCTGCCGCAACACCCCGGTAAACCGACGCCTCCCGGCGATGTGAGACCGCGTTTGTATCTTTACCTCGCGACCCACCGCGTCCTCGAAATGCTTCCGTTTGGTCAAGGGCCGATCCAGACCCGGCGAGGAAACCTCCAGCGCGTAGGTTTCCGGAATCGGGTCTTCGATGTCCAGGATCGCGCTCAACTGTTGGCTCACTCGAGCACAATCGTTCACCGTCACTCCGTCGGGGCGATCTATGTACACACGCAATATCGTCGATCCAGCGCGACCGGCGAGCTCAACCGCCAGGATCTCGAAGCCCAGGGCTTGGGCTCCCGGCTCCAAAAGCTGCTGCAACCTGGTGTTGCTCAGTGACGCCATCTTTATTCGCCCTAACAAAAAAGTGGGCACTTGGCCCACTCACTCATCCCCTGACCGATTCGACGTCCTCCAGGGGCACCTTAGCCGGATCATCCCGCGCCTCAAACACAAAGCCCCGCATCGCGAGCGGGGCCGAAGGCAGCTAACTTGGTAGCGGGGGTAGGATTTGAACCTACGACCTTCGGGTTATGAGCCCGACGAGCTGCCAGACTGCTCCACCCCGCATCAAGGGTGCCGAATTTTACGCCATTCATTGCACCAGTTCAAGCGCTCAAACCTCCAACCCGTTGAAAACAAAACATTTCACCGCCCGCGGGTTCGCGGCGACGTCGGCGCGCCGTGGCTCGGGTCCGGGACGGCGGAGAACAAAGGCGTCGAGCGGTCGGCGACCGC
>CAMYIN010000120.1 GCA_947258495.1 uncultured Gammaproteobacteria bacterium | reverse complement strand
CGCCGGGACGGGCGCGGACGCGGCGTTGCGCTCGGTGGCCGGGGAGGCCTGGCCGCGCGCCGCCTCGAGCAGCGCCGCGGAAAACGCCCGGCCGCCCAGGCTCCCGGGAGGATCGGAGCCGTTGGGCAAGGTCGTAGAGTTCAGGCCGAGGATGGCTTTATCACGGTCCTGTACCCGAAACGTCGTGCCGTAAGAGATCGTGGTATCGAAGCTGCCGCTTACCCCGACTCCTTCGGATTCGAATTGAACCCCGAAGACCGGAAAGGAAGCGGCTAATGTCAGCGTCACCACGCTCGGAATTCCCCGGATCGGACGACGCGAACAAAGGGTGGGCGCGTTGATTTTCATTGGAACGCTCCTGAATGGGCCACGCACGGGGGGAAGAAGGCGAATGCTCCGGAAAAGAATGCGTTGAAATTATTTAGTGGCATCCTTGTGTTCTTGTCTAATTCTTTTATCAGCAGGTTAGACTTGGGACGTCCCGGAGCGGAAATGTTTTTGTATCCGCAGATTTGTAATACTGCCGGGTTCAAACGATGGGCCGATTCGCGTGAATTGTCAAGCGTCAATCGTTAGCGTTTGTAAAACAAGATCCTGAATTATTGGAGAAAACGTCATCTCCAGGTGCCCGACTCCGGCAACCGGTATGTTTTTCGCGCCGGGTAGGGTTCCACTGTCCTGGGGAGCGATAATGTTGTCGTGCACACTGTAGATGCACGTCGTCGCCACCGCGGGACCGCCGCGCTCTCTCTCGCGCAGGGCCATCAACCAACCACTGCGGGGCCGCATTTGCCGCAGGTTGGGGCCGGGCAGCAGGCGAGCAAGCACGGTCCCGGCGTGGGGCGTACCCAGGGTCACCAACCGCGCGACATGTCCTGCGGCGCCATTACGCTGCAGGTAGGCGCGGCACACGAGACCTCCCATACTGTGGGCGACGAGCACGACCCGCGGCCGACCGCTGGCACGCCGGATCGCCGCCACCCGCTGCGCGAGCTGCTCCGCTAATTCGTCGATGTCGGCGAAAAGCGGTTCCAGATTCAGCGTATACAGGGCAACGATGCCGTTACGGCGCAGGTATCGCTTGATGCCCCACCAATAGCCTCCGTTACTGAAAAAACCGTGCACCAGCAATACCGGCGTTCCCGTTGCGGGCACCGGCGGCTCGGGCCTGTTCAACCACGGCTCCAGCGGATGCAGGACGAAGAACACCCGCAGCACGGCCCAGACCTCGGCATACAGGAGGCGCAGCCAGCCGCGCATGCCGATGTGCGTCGATTCCGATCGAGGAGAACGAAACGTCTCGGTGAGCAGAAAGCTGACGAGGGCAGCCGCTACCCGAACGATCACGATACACAGCGCTGCTGCGGTTATGCTTAACGCGATCGAGAAACCCAGCCCGTAATGCGCGGCCGTGCTCAACACCGCGATCTCCATGAAAAAAGAAAGCAGCAGCTTACGGGCGAGCATTAGAAGCGAAGATCGACGGCGCCAACAACGGACGGACCGGGTCGTTCAGCGACCGCGAAAACGCGGCGGCCGTTTTTCCGAAAACGCCGTCACGCCCTCGGCGAAGTCGTCGCTTTCCGCGCACTCCAGGAACGCCGCGCGCTCCCGGTCGAGCTGTTGGTCGAGATCGTTGTCGAATGAGGCATTGATGAGGGCCTTGGTCTGTGCGTAGGCGACGGCAGGACCCTGGGTCAGGCGCATTGCGAGTTCTTCGGTTTTTTTCGGAAGCTGCGCCGCAGGCACGACCCAATTCACCAGTCCCAGCGACAGGGCGCGGTGGGCGTCGAAGCGGTCACCCAACAAGGCCAGCTCCATGCTGCGCTTCACGCCGACCGTACGCGGCAAAGCGAAGGTCGCGCCCCCGTCCGGGGAAGCCCCGATTCGGCAATAAGCCAGGGTAAAAACGCTGTCTTCCGCGGCGATGGCCAGATCGCAGGCGGCGAGCAGGCTCAGGCCGAAACCGGCCACGGCGCCGTGAACACTGGCTACGACCGGCTTCGGTGTCCGGCGCAGGGTGCGTATGCTGCCGTGCACGTCGTCGAAGATCGCCGTCAGAACCTGCGGATCACCGCTCGATAAGCGATGCAATGAACGCCTGAAAAAATCCACGTCGCCGCCGGCCATGAAGCCCTTTCCCGCGCCCCTGAGGACTACGCAGCGGACATCCTCATCGACGGAGACGTCGACCAAAGTCGTGTGCAGAGCGGCGGCCATCCCGGGATCGAGGGCGTTGAGCACGTCGGGCCGGTTCAGCGTGACGAACGCGGCGGCACGGCGCTTTTCAAGGACGACGGCTTTCGTGGGATCGATCACGGCATGGCACAATGCAGCTACGGTTTTCTGAAAACCGCGTGGCCATCGTACATCTTGTGGACATCCTGCGCGTATTGCTCGAGGATTTTCGCGCGTTTCAGCTTGAGGGTAGGTGTGAGCAGCCCGTTTTCAAGGGTCCAGGGCGTCAACATGGCAGTAGCCCTCTGGATGCGGGCGTATCCCGGAAATTCGTGGATCTGACGCCGAATGCGCTCGAGCACCCATTGCTCCGCTTTTTCGTCGCGCAACGACGGTTCATCGCCACTTCCGATCTGCAGTTTCCTTGCTTCCTCGAGCCACATAGCTTTGTTGAGCACGACCAGGGCCGTTAGATACGGCATCTGTTCACCGACGACAATAGCTTGCTCGAACAGCGCGTCCTCGGCAATCGCGGTTTCCATGTCCGAGGGTGACACCTTTTCGCCGTTCGCCAACACCAGGATGTCCTTGATGCGACCGGTTATCGATATGAAGCCTTGGTCATCGATGGCCGCCTGGTCTCCGGTATGCAGCCAGCCGTCGGTCTGCAACACCTTCTCGGTCGCTGTCTTGTCTTTCCAGTACCCCATCATGACGTGGGGACCGCGGGTGAGCAATTCGTCGTTCTCTCCGACCCTGACCTCTACGCCGTGCAGGGGCAGACCCACGCTCGCGGGACGGTTGCGATGCAACGTGTTGATACTGATGCATGGGCTGCTCTCGGTGAGCCCGTATCCCTGCAGAACATTGATACCGACAGCGACAAACACTCGCGACACTGCGGGCGGCATCGGCGCGCCGCCGACGACTGCGATGCGAATTCGGCCGCCGAGACGGGCACGCACCCGGCCGGCGATGAGTGCATCCAGGAGCGGCCAGGCAAGCAGCGACCAGTGCCATTTCCGCAAACCCTGGCGACATTCGAAACGTTTCCAGCCGACGTCAACGGTTAGTCGGAACAGACGCTGCTTCCATGCGGGGCCCTCCGCGAGCTTGGCTTTCAACTCTATGTAAATGCGCTCGAAAATCCTGGGAACGGAAATTAATCCGGTGGGGCGTATGAAGATCAGGTCTTCGGACAGTTGCGGTATCGAGCGGTTGTAGACCACACGGGTGCCCGCCATCATCGGAATATAGTAACCGACGGTACGCTCCAGCGTATGCGACAAGGGAAGGAACGAAAGCAGGACATCGGTGGGCAACACGGCGACGCTTTGCAGTCCGCTGTATGCGTTCGATAACATGTTCTGATGCGACAGCATGACGCCCTTCGGGCGCCCGGTTGTCCCCGACGTGTAGACGATGCTAGCCAGGTCGCCCGCTTCCGTGCTGCCCGGCTCGCCGTCTTTGCCGTTCCCGATCCATTGATCGACGGTCGTGACCGGGCCGTCCCGGTCGTGCGCGGACCCGAGGATCAGCACTCGCCGCAGTTTCGGCAGATCGCCCTCGGCCTGCGATAACTCCCGCCAGGCGTCCTCGCTCTCCAACAGCAGCAGTCTGGAATCGGAATGATGCAGGACGTAGTTTACGTTATCGGGCCGGTCCGCCACGTACAGCGGCACCACTACCAGTCCGAGACTCAGCGCGGCTTGATCGAAGATCACCCAGTGGCGGCAGTTCCGAAGTCGCAGGGCGACGGCATCCCCCCGGGTCAGGCCCTCGGCCATGAACGCCCTGCGCCATTTTTCCACTTCCCGGGCCATGTCCCGCCACGAGTAATCGCGCCAGCCGCCGAGATCCGGGTCGAACTCCGTGTAGGCGGTCTTATCGGGTGTTCGACGCACTCGTTCCCGAAACAACGCGTCCAGGGTCGGCGCCACTTCGGGCGATATCGCATCCGCCTGCTCGTTGCCGTCGAGGGCGTCTTTCGGGTAGACGCTCGCTTCCCGCGTGGTCATAAAACTTCTGAGGTCCTTTGCGCGTCGACGCTCAAGCAGCTTGGTTGTCCGCAGCGGCGAGTTGCCGCTCGCCGGGGTCGAAGGAATCCACCGCAATGACCTTGCGCGTGGCTTGGTGCGCGCGTTTGAATACGTCGGCCTCGCCGACGGTAATGACTCCTTGCTCGATCAACTGCTGCAGCCAGTCGTCCAAGGAAACCTGCGGCGGTTGCTCGATGCGCCGGGAACGCAGTTTGCGCTTTACCGGCTCCGCCTCGACAACCTTCGCCAAGGCGTCATCGAGGCAACCGATCAGGTCGTCCGCGTCATCGCCGCGGTAGATGCCCGCGGTGAGTCGATCCCGGGTCTGAGAGGGCTCCTGCAGCATCCCGGCGACCTGGTGTCCCAACCGGTCCGAGGGCGGTACGTGACGCCGTCCCAAGGGAAACACCAGAGGACGTAGAACCCAACTCAGGATCGGCACCGGAAAGTTGCGCAGCACGCCGTCCAAAGCCTGCTGAATCTGATATCGGCTGTACTGGCACGCCCACTCGACCAACGCCAGATCGTCATGGGGACGGCTGCTGTCCTGAAAACGCTTCAAAACCGCGGAACCGATGAACAAATGACTCAAAGCGTCCGCGAACCGTCCCGACAGTTTCTCCTTGCGCTTCAATGCACCACCCAGGCTCAGCAACGTGATGTCGGAAAGCAAGCTGAAGGCGGCGCTGTAGCGGGTAAAGTCGCGATAATAACCCGTCACCGCGCCGGCGTCGGGGGCGGGCGCCAGCCGTCGCGTCAACCCGTAGACCAGGGCACGCGCGGCGTTGGTGACGCTGAATCCAAGATGACGAAACAAGGCGTCGTCGAATTCCCGTCTGCCCTGATCCGCATCCGGATCCGACGCCGCGTGGATCTCTTTCAGCAGATAGGGATGACAGCGCATCGCGCCTTGGCCGAATGTGATCATACTGCGGGTAAGGATATTTGCGCCCTCGACGGTGATGGCGATTGGAATCTGTTGGTATCCGCGGGCGAGATAATTGGCGGGACCCATGCAGATACCGCGACCGCCGTGCACGTCCATGGCGTCGTTGATTACCTGGCGCGCGCCTTCGGTGAGCTGGTACTTGACGATGGCGGAGATGACCGACGGTTTCTCACCGGCCATGAGCCCCGACGTAGTAAGCAGGCGTGCGGCGTCCATCATGTAGGTAACGCCTGCGATTCGGGACAGGGCCTCTTCCACGCCCTCGAACTTGCCGATGGGCAACTTGAACTGCTCGCGGATGCGGGCGTAGGCGCCGGTGGTGTGCGCGGCGATCTTGGCGCAGGCGGTAGCCGACGCGGGCAGCGAGATACCCCGGCCGGCGGCGAGAGACTCCATGAGCATACGCCATCCCTTGCCGATCCATTCCTGACCACCGATGATCCAGTCCATGGGTATGAATACGTCTTTGCCGCGGACAGGCCCGTTCTGGAACGCCGCGTTCAGGGGATAATGCCGCGTACCGAGCTCCACCCCGGGGGTGTCGGCGGGCACCAGAGCGCAGGTCATGCCCAGCTCTTCCTCTTCCCCCAACAGGTGGTCCGGATCAAAGGCCTTGAATGCAAGTCCGATCAGAGTCGCGACCGGTCCAAGGGTTATGTAGCGCTTATCCCAGGTCACGCGCAGGCCCAGCACTTCCTCGCCCCGGTAGTCGCCCGTGCAGACGATGCCGAAATCCGGAATAGCGCCCGCGTCCGATCCCGCCTCCGGGCTGGTCAAGGCAAAGCAGGGAATTTCCTCACCCTTCGCCAATCGCGGGAGATAATAGTATTTCTGTTCCTTGGTTCCGTAATGCAGCAGCAATTCAGCGGGGCCGAGTGAGTTCGGCACCATGACCGTGACGCCTGCGGTGCCGCTGCGGCTCGCCACCATCATCACGATCGCCGAATTGGCCAGCGCGGAGAACTGGTGGCCGCCGTAGTTCTTGGGGATATTCAGTCCGTAAAAACGATGTTCGGCGAGAAAGTCCCACACCTCCCTGGGCAGGTCGTTCAATTCGTGCGTGATCTTCCAATCGTCGAGCATTGCGCAGAGCTGCTCCACGGGTCCGTCCAGAAACGCCTGCTCTTCGTCGTTCAACTGCGGCACCGGAACGTCCAGGAGTTTTTGCCAGTCCGGGTTTCCGGAGAACAATTCCGCGTCCCACCATACGGTGCCTGCTTCGATCGCTTCGCGTTCCGTGTCCGAAATCGGCGGCAGGGTCCTGTTGATGTATCTCAGCGTGGGACCGCTGACAAAGCGCTGCCGCCAATGCGGCACGTTCAGAATCACGACGACGCTGAGAAACACCGCCCACAAAAGCAAACCCGGAAGAAACGGGAAAGCACCGGCGAACGTCGGGATCAGCAAACCGGCGCCGATCACCACGCTCCAGGTCCTGAAAGAGGCGTCAAACCTGGCGACGGCGAGCAGCAAACCCCAGATCACGACAACAGCAAGAAGTACACCCATAATGGTCCTCCGTTCACAGATCGTACCTCCCCGCGCTCATGCGCGGCGAAAACATCCCGACTACGCCGGGATATACCGGACCCGGCCGTCTGTCGGCGGAGCCGCACCCGACCTCGTCCGTGGCCCGCAGATAGCGTGCGGGCATCGCGTCCATCCCCGTGCTCACGCGCGGGGTTTCGTTCCACGAAAAAAACCGCCAGCGAGGCGAGTAACCGACGATAAGTGCAGCGCCGTAGCGCATTGCGTACGACGCGCCTCTCGGCTTGCAGACCGCGACGCGCGCAGCCCGGCGCAGCTCCATCGTTGTTCATCGCTAGCCAGCGTCCACAGCCAGTTTACCTGAGATCCGGCAACATACGATCATCGGCGACGCGCGCCAACGTGGGACGGTAGCTATACTTGATTATTTTACTAGGTTTTTTTACACTCCAGCGGTCAAAAGACGTCCAACACCATGCCCGAAAGCCTGCCCAAACTGGATGAAATCGCCCAGGCCCTGGAGTTTCTGGGCGAGTGGGAGGAACGCTACCGTTTTCTCGTAGAACTGGGTGAGCACCTTCCAGCGATGAATACGCACGACAAGAGCGAGGGTAACCGCGTCCAGGGATGCATGAGCAACGTCTGGCTGGTGGTGCGGCCCGATCCCTCTGACGCTTCGGTGCTGCGGGTCTACGGCGACAGCGACAACAGCACGGTGAAGGGGCTCGCAGCCTTGCTGGTGGCCGCGTATTCGGGACATTCCGCGCACGACATCTTGACGACGGACGCGGACTCTATCTTCGACGCGCTCGGGCTGTACGATCATCTGAGCCCGACCCGCCACGTCGGGGTGTACGCGATGGTGGAAAAGATCAAGGAAGCGGCACGTGCCTGCGCGCACACACCCGCGGAGCATGAGCCCGCCCGGAGTCTCCGACTGAGCGACTAAATTGTACAAATTGTTACTTCAGCTTACCTATAGAAAATTCAGGTCTAACTGGAGCTTGCAAATCACCCGAATATACAGGGTGCGAAACTGGACATTCAACAAAGCCGACTACCGTTCTGCTCAATACTTCGTTGCCGTCATTGATCATATCGAAAGAATAGGCGCACGGTGTTGCGCTGCAATCTGCCGATTACAGCCATATCCGGCTATTCGAGTAAACAATAATTTCATTTCTAACGTCCGGTGCTGCAGGTATTCCGGACGTCGTTCTTTCCGGTCTTCCACTTACAGTTGTACGTACGGCGCAGAGTAAGATGGGTTGTAAGTGAAGTTGGGGCATAAACATACCCTGCTACTGAAAGCACGGTTTTTCATTGAGGTTGTGACCATTTGAGCGGGACCGAAGCCACATAGCTTCCAATCGCACTGCTCTACTCCCTCCGGCCCGACCACGTGTTGAGTACGTCAAAGGTCGCGGCATTGGGGACATCATCGCCCAATCAGTCCAACCAAGTTCAGTGCTCGTTATGGAACGTTTGGATTCGAAGGTGGGACTCGCCTGCAACGAGCAATTTAGCAAGGTGGCTAATCACTGCAGTAGGCGTTTGGCATCCTGACCACTGCGTCGGTCGGTGGCTCCGGCGAGGGCCTCAGAGTTTCTCGCTTTCGACCGCCGCCCGATCCGTGACTGCCGCGACCACCGGCCTGATCAGATAGCGATACGCTCCGCCCCAGAGTGCTTCGCCTCGGCTCTCCTGTTCGATGGTGGCACCGTTCCGGACGACGATCAGCTCGAGGCTCGGTATGACCATCAGGTGTTGATTCCCCGCGCCCGCCCCGGCGAACGCGTCGCGGGGCACGCCCTTCCACGCGCCGTGCTCATTGTTGTACCACACCATCGCCGGCGTCGGATACGGGTTGTTCGGGGAGCGCTCCGGCAGCGGAGTGCCGCCATGCCTGAGGGCCAGCTCTACCCACCTGGGCGCGATCAGCTGCTCGCCCTCCCAGTCGCCCTTGCGCAGCAACAGGCGCCCGACGCGCGCCAACGCCCGGGCCGTGATCCCTCCGCCTCCCCACTTGACGACGGGCAAACCGTAGACCATGTACGTCCGACCGTAACCGATGCTCCAGTCCCCGTCTTCGACACCGATCGGTCTCATGATCCGCTCCCGCAGCAGAGTCCGAACGTCCTCGTGTCGCGTACCCTCGATCGCCGCAGTCACCGCCAGCGCGAGCACCGCCATACCCGGATTGGAGTACCCGAAATCCGTCCCTGGCTCAAAGACGATCGGCGCTTCCCGTAGCGAGATCGTGAACGGATTGCGCTCCGCCCACACCGACCCACCGCGCCCCAGAGAGCGGCCGCGCCAGAACTCGCCCTTCCAGCCATCCAGATCGTTGAGGCTCTTTGAACCATCGGGCGAACTGGCGTCCTCGATGCCCGCGCTGTACGTCGCGAGCTGCCGAACCGTGATCTTCCGCCGCACCGGGTCATCTCTCCACTCCGGTATGAATCGGTGAGCGGGATCGTCCGGTCGTATCAGCCCATCGTTCATCGCCACGATGAGCGACATGCCGCCCAACGACTTGGCGAGCGACGCCGTGTAGTGTTGCGCCTTCGCGCTGTGACCGGGCGCGTACCATTCCAGCAAAATCGCGTCATCCCGGATGACCAGTAGGGCCTTCGTCCCGCGCCGCGCAAGCTCCTCCTTCATTGCCGTGAGCCTCGCCGCGTCCATGCCCCGTTCCGCGGGAGGCAAACGCTTCCACTGGAATTCGGCGCCGGGAGAGATCGAGGCGGTCGAAGCCGAGGTCTCCGAGACGATAGTCGGGAAACTCTGCCGGATGACGCTCAGAGAGTACCCAGCGACATCGCTTGCCCACGCAATCGCCACGCACGCCGCGAGCTGCGCCGCTCGTGCTCGGTGGCAGAACACCGCCGAGAGCCTGGCGCACAAGTAAGAGGAGTGGGGCGCCTCCGTCGTGGCTGAACTAGCGGACAAATACATGGAGTGACATCGGAAGCATCGTAAAGAGCGAATGTAACACAAAACGTCACTTCGCCGAGGCCCACCGCAGTTTCTGCGGGCTCGGATTGGCGGGGGAGGCTTGTTCCGAGGTGCCGGAAAACTGTTGATTACATTATCACCAGTTCCGACTATCTAGCTGGACAGCTATCCGTCTCTGACGTATGGTGGATGTGTGTTCACATTCGTAATCGGAATTTGCGCGTTTACTGGGCGTTTCTGTGCGAATACTTCAAGAATGGGAGCAAGGGCGTCGCGTTCCCTCGGGCCCCGCTCGTATGCTATTGGCGATTGCGCACAAGAACCCCAAGGCGCTGTTAGACGTCGCGCTCTAATAGATAGCATGGAACGTTAGCGGTATAAATTGTGACTTTAGCTTAGAGCCAAGATATTCAGGTTTGACTTGATCTTGCAATTCACCCGAATGTCTTAGGCAGTATACCGGACGTTCATCAGGACCAATTGATCTTCCGCGGTACCTCAAAAAACGCGGTAATGACCCAAATCTGGGTGGCAGGCTCACACGTGGTAATCCCACGGTTTCGATGAGCTGAACGATTCGCACGAAACGCGCCCGCGTGTCGGCCGGTATCGCTTCGAGTTCCCTATCGACACCTTCGTTGAGCGTCTCCGCCGACCAAGCCATAATCATATTATAGCAAAATCGCTATAATTATCTAGTCGTCGTGGACCGCGTGGTCAGAAAAAGTCAATCGGCTCATGGGTTGTGATATTGCGCAACACGTGGGGTGGTTACGTACGCCGAGTCGACGCGAATGGGATCGCAGGATCTTTGTTTCTGGCTTCGTTCGGCAGTTACCGTTAAGGATTGTTAGACGCCTGCCCAAGATTGAGCTTGCAATGTATGGCAAGCCGGTGCGTGGGCAGGCGTCTAACAACCCTTAACGATCAGAAACGAAGAAGTGCTTTCGCACTGAAAAAATTCCGATTGAATTCGGCTAGCCTCTGACCGGCCATATCCGACCCTTCGAGCACCAAAAAACATAATTTCAAACGTCCGGTACCGGAAATGTTCCAGACGTTTTCTAACAGGTGTTCCACGGAGAGATCGAAATGTAAGCCGTGATCCCGTTATTGATATTTCACTGGATATGTGTCGGTTCTGTCTCTTGGATGTTGGATATCGCTATTTTGCTAGCCGAATAATCCCGCAGGCATCGCGCGCGCCCCCAGCGCAGCCCTTTTTTAACTCCGTCTCCTGGTCACAGTATGTATCTTCGTTCGTATGAATGATGAATGCACTCCCATCTGTATCAAACAGCGTAAGCCTTCCCGATGACAACGTGACCCGAGTCGTCGTAGTTTTCATGGTCCCTTTACCATCACGCACTGCTAAATTGACCAAGTCGCCCATGTGGAAAGGATGATTGATATCTGTCGCCGGGGTCTGGGTTTGCGCGCTGTCTGGGCGCGTCTGACCAAATGGACCAGGATCGTGATGGCCCTTTGCCGCACCGCAAGGCTCACAGGCACCGATTTGATGGATATGGACCGCGTGCCTACCATCGCTCAATCCTTGCGTACTCATTTCAACCGTAACCACCTTGATGCCTTCATTGGATTCTTGTTCCGTTAATACCGCTGTTCCGGATATCTTTGGATCGGTACAACCTTTAATATCCGCGGTCGCCCTGAGACCTGCTGCATATGCAGACGAGGTAACGATGAATGCACAAGTAGTCACGACCAACTTCAAGATAAAGTCGGCACCCTTCTTCGGACATGGTGTAGTCATAGCTGTTTGCCTCTTTTGGCTGAAAAACCTGTTTGTTATACATGGAAAATTCTAAGGTGCTTGTCCGAAATTTCATTGACATTGGTCAATCAGATCGCCCACTTGGCACTATTCAAAAATCCAGATTGGCGGTTGAATTAATGGTGTCCTACACGTAGTGCTTAAGCCGCGTCATGAGGGATAATTGGCCTCGTTTAACCGTGACTTTTCCTTCCCCCGCGTGCGCCGCTGCTTGGCAATCGCTCGTGCCAGATGGCACTTGGCACAGCTACGTTGCGCTTGAAACTATAGCCATTTTAGGGTCGTTTCTATCACATTTGTTGCGCGGAGCCAGTTTGGAAGAAATTTATATTGGGCTACGAAATTAGTTTGCGTGATCACACGAGAAACGTCCGCTCGCGGCGCTTGTGTCCGGCTTCACAAAAACGCCGCCAGCCGGTACGCCGTAAACGCAACGTAGGCAAAGTAAACGGCTCTAATGAACCGATTCGCGTGCCAGACAAATCCGATCAACACGATGTACGCCAGGGCGAGCACACCCATGGGTTGATGATAGGTGATATCGGGGGCGTGCCTGCCGTAGTGCGCCAACGCCAGGATTATCATCGTCAGCATAGACAATGTCAGCATAGTGCGGCTGGTGTGGTTGTCGACCGTCCCGTTGCCCATAGCGCCCACGGGCCACGCCTTGCGGTAGATCCAACCGAAGAGCACGAACAGAAACATCGGGTAAAGCAGGATGGCAATATGGGTGAACTCCAGTTGATCCCACCGATGCAAGAACGGCTTGAAGCCCTGTTCGACGTAGACACGATACAGTTCTCCGATCTCCACCGCCCGCCCTGCGTCTTTCAGTCGGCCAAGACGTTCCGAGGCCTGCTCCTGCAGGGTAACGCTGTCGAAAAATAGACGGGCCGAAGCACCCAGGCCTTCCGGCGACGAGTAACCACCGAGAAAGTGCGTCTTGATAAGCGTGTGATTTTCGTTGAGATAAACCCGTTTCACGATAGCCCAGGGCGCGATGACTACGGCGAACACAATGACGAACACTACCGGTGCCAGTACTGCCCGCATTGAGACACGGCCTGCGTGTCGTAAACGGCGCATCAGGCCCCAGAGTACAAAGAGCGGCAACCCGAGGGCGCTGCCGGCGTGCATGTTTGCCGCCAATCCGAAAAACAGCCCGGACTTGAACCAGCCACGCAGCGCGGAGCGTTCCTCGAGCATGCAAAACAGGCCGCTCAGGAAGAGCGCGCCGGCGGTGAGTTTGAACCAGGTGATGAAGTAATTTCCGAGCACAAAGGCATTTACGCTGAACAAGAGAAGAAACGGCAGCGTGTTATTGATACCGAGATAACGCCTCGCGATTGCGGCTGCCGGAAACACGATCATTAGGTTCATGACAATGCCGAGCAAGGTATACACCAGATACGATTTCTCCAGCATGGGAGACAACGGGCTCAATAACGCGCGGAACACTGCGTACACCACGCCCGGCAAGATCTCCCGGTCTTCGACGCCGTAGATCAGCTGGTGATTACCGTAATATTTTTCAAACGGCTCATCGTTGGCGATGGAGATTCCATTCAAGTATTGGAAGACGTTGTCGTGGGCTCGAAATGCACCGAATGTTTTAGGTCCCGAAATATCCGTGTAGAAGAGATTTTCCAGCGGTAAATTGGCATCGTAGGTAAGCGCAAAGGACACCATCAGCAGCAATGCTACAAAAGCCGTAAGTTCCTGCCAGGAATCGCGAACCAATTCAGCAAAGCGAGGCCAATCGGATTTTCGCTGAACGATCGTAACCAATACGGCCACCGCGCTTACGCACCCAAGAACGACGACGACATGGGCGTGGGCACTGCTCACTTTGAGAGCGCCGATCAGCAAGACGTAATGCACCACGTAAAAAAGCAGCGAATACGCAAAGAGGGAAACCCGGAAATCCGTGCCGTACGACCGCGAACCGTGTAAAACCACGTAGAGCAAGGCCCCAGGCAGGAGGAGCAGAAATGCCGACCCCAATGCGATCGCGTAAACCCAGCGCGCGCGGTCGTGCAGCTCCAACGGCGTCACCGTAATCGACTCTAAGATAGCGTCGCCGTACTCATCCCGGCTTTTAAGAGAGAGTCGGATGCGGTCGTAATCGCCATCCGGCAGGCGCACGTGGTACGAGTGGCTTGCACTTCGGCTACCCGGCACGGCGGTACTTATCACGGCGCTCCGTGACTCGTAAAACGGTTCGCCCGCCAAGCCGAAGTAAATGCTGATGTAGCGTACCTTTTCCAGGCGCCGGAAGCGTAGTTCTAATTTTTCGTTTTTTACCCGGCGGGCAAAGGGCAAAACGAAATAGGCGTCAGCGCGACCCTGTATGCGGACGCGCACTTCTCCCTCTTCCAAAGCGGTGTATTCAATAATGCCGTGTAAATCGTATGCCTGGGTAAGAGAAATGCGATGAGGTGCTGAGTCTTCTTGTGCTGTGCCGGCAGCGAATATCGGCTGTTTATGCGCGACTACGACCATAGCAAGGAACAGGAGGACTACGGACCCCGCGACTGAGAGAGGGCTAAGTCGGCGCATCGACAGTTTGCTGCAGCCCCGCCGGTCAGGTCGCAACAACGACTACGATCAACGCAAGCACGCCGACCAATCGACTCACGTTATCCTCCAAGGCGAAGACCACTGGATCTTCGTGCATCTCACCGCGCGCCCCGAGCAACCAAACGCGACTGATCCAATACAAGATCAAGGGACAGAGCAGCCAGAGAATGGCTGGATTGTCGTATAAGACTGTGACCTCATTGCTGTTGATGTACAATGCCATGACCAGTACGGCAACGAACCCACTTGCGCTCCCGAACATGGCAAGCGCGCTCTTGTCATTGACGACATAACCTCGGCCACTGAGTTTCGCCGAACCCATATTCTCCAAAGACAGCAGTTCGGAATACCGCTTCACCATAGCGAGGCTGAAAAAAATGAACATGGAGAACGCGAGCAACCAGAAAGAAGGACGAACCGATATGGCTGCGGTACCCGCGATGATACGTAAGGTGTACAGGCACGCTAGAACAACCACGTCTATAAGGACGATCTCCTTGAGTCTAAGGGAATAGGCCAGTGCAACAAAGATATATGTTACCAAGACAAGAAGAAATTCTAGTGGCAAGGTCAGCGAAATACCGACGGCCGCGGCAGACAGCAGCAACGCTGCAACGAGAGCGCGCTCAAACGGTACGTCCCCCGCTGCCAGCGGTCGATACCGCTTGCTTAAGTGGTCGCGATCTGCGGAGAGATCTAAAAGGTCGTTGACGATGTAGACACAAGAGGCGCCAAAACAAAATGCGACGAAGGCGAGGATCGCCCGACCCGCCGCCGCCGGCTCTATCACGGAATGCGACACAATCAGTGGCACAAAGATCAACAAACTCTTCAACCACTGATTCATGCGCAGCAACTTCACGTATGAACGAAGTTCAGGTCCTTGCGCCGGAAATACGCGTTCGATATCGACGATCTTTCGTGCGGCGGCTTGCACCCCCAAATCGGAATTCACCAGGATCGCCCGTCTGGATCTGTTCCAGACCGGTAAATCGTGGTGGCTGTCGGCCATGTAGTCAAAACCCTTTGCGCCGAATCGCCGCTCAAGTGCGCGCGCCTTCGTCTCCGCCTTAAGCTTGTTCTCGGCGTCCGTCGCTATGACATCATCGAAGATACCGAGATGTTCGGCGATCTGCCGTGCGGGTAGCATGTGTGACGCGGTGGCGAGCACCAGTCGCCGCCCTTTGCTGCGCTGCGTTCGCAGAAAATCCAGCACGTCCTCGTTATAAGGCAGCTTGTCAACTTCGATGTAGACGCGATCGGCAATGCGTTGCTTTACATTCGCCTTGCCCGACCACAGCCAGATCGGCAGCAAGAAAACAACCAGGGGATTTTCCTTGATCAGAATGAGCACCGACTCCATCAGCACATCGCTCTTGATCAGGGTACCGTCCAGATCCACGCAGAGCGGAACAGCGTTGCAGTCCGCCTCTTGTTTAATATCGTTGTGCATTTATCGTCCTGATATATGTGTGATTGCCAGATTCTGAATCCATGGAGCAAATCAAAGCAACCGTTTCCGCGTGTGGGAAAACAACTCGAGACATTACGAGTATCGCAACTAACGCTCTCGCCATATAAACACCCTCCATATCATGAGCGATCCGACAAACCAACCCAACAAGGGCGAATGCGCCTCGTGCAGCTAAAAATAGGCCCGCAGCCCGGACCGGCGCGGGTATAGCCGGCCTGCCGGATGAGATAGATTTCGATGGCGCGATAGACGATTCCCAAGACCGGGACCATCACCTCGGGGCGGCTAGCGAACAGAAACCGCAACTGGAAGGGAAAGCTCAGTACCCTAGGCAATTGCTCCTGCATTGCCCTACTACACGCCATCCGTGGCGTTAACTGCCTCATCGGTAAGCGGGGCAGCACCTCGTCCACCAGCAGGGCGGCGCTTTCGGCCATCCGGCGGGCGCCGCAGCTCGGGCAGAAACCGCGCCGCTTGCAGCTGAAGGCGACCAGCCGTTCTGCGCGGCAGTCCTGGCAATGAACCCGCAGGAATCCATGCCCCATCGGCCGCATCTCAGAGAGTCCTCGAACTCACGCTTGACGTAGGTCGGGAGCGAACGGCCCTGGATGGCCAGGACATCTTAAGAATTCCGGGTAATACGTCTCGACAAGTTGGTACAGCAGCGTCTGTTCGAGACGCCACCGTTGATAACACCGCCCCGCACTTCCTTGTTCGGCCTGCCTGGCCGTTGTCCAGGACATCCCAGTTCCGCTCCGTGATGATGGTCAAATCCGCGCCAGTTTATACAGATTTCGCCAGGGTCGGCAACGAGTATCTTGCACGCATTCCATTCAATGCACAGAATAGTTGCATTTAGATGTTCTGACGCCGTGGGGAATGTCCGCAATGAATGAGAACAGACGTTAATCCATTTTTGCGGTCCCGTCAGATTGAAGGGCTACCGGGATCTGGGCGTCAGGTGCCCGAGTATGAAGACCCGGCCTTGCGCGAACTCCTAGAACGTCCCTATCGGATCATCTACCGCCTGTTGCCCGAGCGTATTGATGTGGTGACGGTGATGCATTATCGACAGGTCTTACCGAAGAACATGGAGGACTCATAGGTCACGTCAATCTGACCGCTCGTTACGACGCTTGTAGTGTCTCGCGCAGATTCACGAAAGCTCAAGGTGGTGCACATGCTCACTTATCCGGCAAAACAGACCGCATCGGCCAAGTAACATAATGCCTACCACGATGCGCAATGTTCACCCGTCTCTGGAGACACAACCAGGAGCTTGCAGACCGTAGAAGATGTTATGTAACCAATGTCCGCTTACTGGAATACATCCATCGCTTGCGAAAGACTTGAATGCGGAGAGAAGGCCGAAAGCTCCTGAAATCGGAAATGAATGTTTCGCGCTGCAATGTCGGCTTCGGGCACTGAACATTCGTACAAGGATTTGGAGCCAGTGACTGCTGTCAGTCCAGGTCGCACTTTCTACCTAGACAAAAAGACTACAATCAGACTTCTACGATTTTGAACGCGCGTCAGGCACGCTCAGGAATCGATTTCGGCCAGCACCGCCTCGGCCTTCGACATCTGGTTTCTTCGGCCAAACACCAGCTGCCATCTGCTGCCGCCGAGCTGCAGCCAAAGGTAAGCAGAACGGATTCCCGCGAGCAACACCGTCCGCACTTTGTCCACGACTTCTGGATTAGCCAGGTGTCCATGCTCGCCCTGAACGATGATCTTCGGCCGCATGGTGCTGATCGTATCCTTGTATAGCTGGGCGAGTTCGGCGTACAGATCCTTTAACGATACTTCGTCGTCGCCGATGGGTTCTTGTTTTATTTTTTCGATGCCTTCTGCAATTTCGGCCACCATGGCATCGTTTTTCTGCAGCTTGCGTGTGAGCTGTACCAGTTGCAGAACATATCGCGCTATTTCAAATTCGTCCGCCTTGGTCGCGCCACGCATTTTCTCGCACATGGTCCTCAAACCGGTTGCCAAGCCTCCGAGGCCGCCGTAGATTGCGATAGTACTGATGGAATCGGTGATCAGCACGCTTCGGACGCTGGCTTCCAGTGCATCGTTCTCGGCACGACCCTGCCGGGCCAGCTCCTGCGCCAGCTTTGCGGCCTGAAATATTCCCGCCAGCGCCAGTATCTTGTCCCGCCCGGTATCATTCATCGCGGATCACGGCTGTTGCCTACGAGCTTCGAATACGTCAACCTTTCCATCAGATAACACATACAATCCAAAGCAATGATATCGCGATCGGTCGTCAACATAGCCGGCATCACGGGCTTGGTGAATTGCAGGTAACCTCGATCCACGGCGAAGTAATCCTTGTACGCCTGGCGACCGTCCACGTATCGAACGTCCAGACAGGGACTGTCCGTATTCCGCACCCGCGCAAGACGCGTACCCGTTTCGAGTTCGCGGAAATTCAATAAGTCGATGTCGGCAATCAGCTGTACATCGACATCCTCGTCTCCAAAACCGTAAGAACAGCAATCGCTTATCTTCACCACGGCCACGGTATGGAAAAGATTCACGGGCGTGGGCGTCACGGCGGAAAAATCCTCGATGCGCAGACACGCGTCCAGGAAAGCGACGGTTCGTTCCACGCCGGCAGGATCGCCCGGCAATCCCGCCTCCAGGGTCACCGAGGGACACAGTTTCGAAAACGCCACGGTGCACGTAGTATCGGGACAGGTAGCGTATACCACGGTTTCCGAGAACAATGCCGCGAAATGGAGGTGGCTTTCAACCGCTTCCGCGACGATAGCGTAATGGGGGTTCTTGCCCGTATTGTTATGCACATCCACGCTGGCGAACACGCCGCGCTCGCGCATCTCCACCAGAACCGCCTGCGCCATGTCGTGTTCGGCGCCATTGCCCGGCATCCAGATCCGATTGTAATCGCGCTGTCCGGGCAGCAACCGCTTACCGACCCGCGCCGCCTCCACGTTTCCGAGGAAAACAGACACGGCGCGCGGCAACGGCACAGACTGATAACGCTTCAACAAAGCCTGAATCGCCAACAGTCCCGTGATCTCATTACCATGCAGCAGCGCGGAGATGAACACGGGTTCCCCTGCTTGTCCTCCCAGATGAATCAATGTCGGCCCGCCCAGGAGTGATTTGAGTTCCGCCGGATAGGCCTCCAGTAGACCGGCGGGGATATCTTCACGGATGGTCAGCATCGTCCCAAGCGCAGTACGCGGATATAAAAATTAGTCTCACGCGTCAGTGCGTCCACGTTGGTCTCACTGCTCCGAAATCCGTGTCCCTCACCCGGATACTCGACGTACTCGTGCTCAATACCTCGCTCCTTGAGAACCGAGACCAGTTCGCGCGACAGTGATGGAGGCACTACCTTGTCGTCGAGGCCCTGAAACACGATCATAGGGCTTTTCAACCGATGCAGATGATGAACCGGGGACCGCCGATAGTACAAACTGTCATCGCGGCACGCCCTTTTTTTGTCGAAGACTTCGCCGAGCAGGCCGTCGGTGTAATGCATTTCAAACTTGTGTGTAGTGTTTGCAAGTGTGGCGAGATTACCGATCCCATAGTAACAGGCTCCGGCGTTGAAATAATCCGGAAACTGCGTCAGGGCCTGTAACACCGTGTAACCGCCGGCGCTGCGTCCGCGTATGCACACCATATTCGGGTCGATGGCGCCTTGCTGCTTCAAATAGTCGATGCCGTCTACGATATCGCTGACTTCGTACTCTCCCCAATGCCCCAGCAGCGCCTGGCGATAGGTGCGGCCGTGCCCGGTGCTTCCGCGATGATTTACGTCCAGGATCGCAAAACCGCGCGTAGTCCAGAATTGTTTGGAAACGTCCAGCGTCGGAAGGCACCTTGACGTGGGTCCTCCGTGGACCATGACCAGCAAGGGTGGCCTCGTGGCGGGGGATGATCGGTAGTGTGCGTTCTTTGGGGCGTAAAAATACGCAAATGCCGTAGCGCCGTCCCGTGTCGGATATTCAATCGATTCCGCCACGCTGATATCCGCATCTTCCAAAACGGGGTCCACCGCTTTACATTGCACCAGTTGCCGGTGCGACCCGCGATAGCGGAAGAGCGCCGCTCCGCGCGTCGCGGAACGGCCCACCAACACCACATCGTCGCTGCCGCCCGCCCTGGAAAAATGCGCAAAACCGAGCAATTCCGGCGCCAACCGATCCCTGGCTCCGGTGGCGGTGTCCAGCAGCAACAATTCGTCCCCGAGCGCGGAGGTCCTGGACGCCAATAGTCGTCCGGCGCTCAGTGGGGCGTAGCGGCTTTCACCGAACAGCCAATGCGGGGCCCCGTACTCGGCGGTGTCGCAGGTCACCGCCGACACCGTACCGTCTCGATAACGATGGAGATTCCAGAACGCGGACGGGCCCTGTTCCGGATCGTCGCTGTCCATGGCGAAATACAAGCTGCCGTCGTCTGCAAACGCCGCCTGGCACACGGACCGGCCCCGTCCACCGGCTACGCGAAGAGATTCCGTCACCGCTATACGGTCGCCCCGCTCGACCAGCGTTCCGAGCCACAGTTCCGACTGGTCCCAGGGCATGTCGGGATGACGCCATTGAATCCATGCCAGCTTCCCGCCTGAGGGTTCGATCGCCGGATTGGCGTAGAAGTCTGATCCCTCCAGAAGGACCTCCGGTACCTGTTCGGAATCGGCAGAAACCCGCAAGGTGCCGATGACGCTTCGATTCTCCCGGTCCTCGAAGCCGCGCTCCCAAACGAACAGGAGATGGCGCCGGTCCGGGGTAATCTGCAGGTCCGCGTACATCCCCCGAGAGTCGTCCTCGAAACGCGCCGGGGTCAACGGAACCGGAACCGCGCCGTCGTCCAGGTTGTGGGCGTACAATCTTTGATCCGAGAAGTTGCTGAAGTACGCCCGAGCGTTGCCGAGGACGTAACAACGACCTCCATATTCATGCACACGTGTGCGCACGTTGTACCCCGCTGGGGTCACGCAGGTCTCGTTGCCGTCGGCGCCCGACCGCATCAACACGAGCCTGCCGCCCTGCTTGGGTTGCGATTCGATCCAGTAGAAGTCACCGCGATAGAGGGCCGGAAAGGCCATCGACGCCGGCCTTTCGAAGAGAGTCTTGACATCAATGGGACTATTCCAGGTCCCGTATGCAGCCGAAATTTTCACGGAAACCGCAATCGAATCACAGTTTCCGATAATATACCCCAGTTTCGCGTTCGACCGTTTCCGTCAGAAAGCGGTCAGCAACACCTCCGCAACAGCGATCCGCTGCGCTAGCAATGCCAGTTCGTCCGTTTGCTCAATAGTGCTTGCGATCGTAATAGGTCCAAGCGGGCCGATGGATGTGGCGTGGTCCGTGTCCTGGACCGTGGCCGTGCTGCCAACGGCCGCGATGTCGGTGTTGGCCGCGATGCCGATGATGGCCGCGATGTCGATGTCGGTGATGACGGTGACGGTGCTGATGACGGTGACGAAACCCGTGTCCGCGGAAATGCCGATGCCCACGCCAATAATACGGGTCGTCATAATACCGAGAAGCACCGCCATAGTACGGATCGCCGAAAAACAGACTGAAGCCGAAGCCGTCCGCGCGTGCGCTTCCAGCAGACAGCAGACTCAAGCCCAGGAGTCCGCCTGCAAGTATTGCAATGATCCGCGTCTTCATTAGAGGCCTCCGTGGTATAGGCTGGTGGGGGGTAGGCACCAGAGTACCCGCCTCGACCTGAACCAACGCTGAATCCAGGCTGAATATCAGCTGAACAAAGCTATGGGGAATTGTGGCCGTGTATTGGAAGTTGTAACGGCGCGTAATCGAAGGCCTCAATGTCTTTGGCCCATTGCCTGGTCACGAACTCGTGGGTCGCCTCGTCGTAGTACGCGGCGCAATCCAGGCGATCGCTGCGGTTGACGTGCGTCAGCGTCGCGTCCAAGCCCAACCGTATGCAGATACGCTGAAAATCGTCCGCGAGGCGCTCGAAACGCGCAACAAAATCCAGCCCCAGGGTGCCGGATGCGTTACTCAACCTGTCGAACTGCAGTTTCTCCGGTCGTTCGGCCCTGGCTCTGACATATTCTGGAAATGACTGCGCCTGATACCGCCATCGATGACGTCGGCGGCGCCGGTTGGAATGCAATTCCGAGCCCTTGAAATAGTAGTTGTACTCCGATACCAATAAATCCCAGGGATTCCGCACCACCGCAAACTTGAAATAGGACGCAAAAACCGCCCCGGGAATCCGCCGCTCAATGTCCTGCAGCGAACTGTGAGTGCGGAAACGCAGGCGACGGTAATCACGGATCAGCCCCAGTTGATCCAGCAAACGCTGCCAACGCGAGTAACGCCGTCTGGGGCAGAACGGCTGGAGCGCACGCTTGATACTCGTACCTCCGGTGCGCGGCACGTGGACGAATATAAAGCGGTGTTGTTCCGACAGCAGCACGGCGATATCGCGGTTACGTCGCAGAACTAGCCGGGTCAACCCGGAGTAGACGTGGCGAGACGCTACCCTCGTCCCCGAAAATGCCGGTAAATGGATACGAGTTCTTCGGGATGAAAGCGCACTATCACGATCTCCTGTCCCGGTCGCACAACGTCGGCATTGCGTCCCATGCGATTTCTCTTGAAATTGTAGATATAGGTATGTCGGACCTTCTCATGGATCAGCCGGCCGAGGAATGAACTGGAGTTATCGTCCAGCCGCTCATCGGCATGGCTGGGGATTTCCACCCGTAAGGTGTCCTCGCCGGTCGTTTCCCTTACCGGTACACCCGTCAATAAACTCCGGGTAACACCCTGTTGTATGATGCCCCAGAGTCCCTGGCCATCGCTACCACGCACGGAGTGGATATAGAAGAGATCATCGTCCTCCACCGGTTCTCCGTGTCGCCGCAACAACTCGCCGATGCTCAGCGTGACCGGCGAGAGGGAGTCCGACGATGCCAGCACGCGCCGATCGGAAATCGACGGATCCGGAGCACGATCCGGAGGGGCGATGACGTCGACCTGCAACATCTGCGGCCGGGATACGGGCGCATTCGCTCGCGACGTGCCGGGCGCCCCCGGTCCGCGATTTTGCACGTCCGGCAGCCGCTCGGGCTGAGCCACCAACTCCGATGCTGCAGGGCCGCGAGCGGTTACGGAAGCAGCTATGGCTGAAGATCGGGATACTCCGGACCGCGGCGGCAGCTCCAAGGACAGCGCCTGCGAAAGCTCGGGCACGGGAACCACGGCCGCCGGTACCGTTTCGACCGCTGCGCTTGCGGGAGGGAGGGCGAGATTCTGATCCGGAGTGACGAAGTCCTCGGCGTGCTGGATCGCGATCGGCTCTGGACGTCTCTTCGTGAGCGCACTGAGAAACGCGGTTTCGTCCTCGCGGCCGCCGGTTTCGCGTGCAACGTTGTTCGAGTTCTCGAGCGCGCTCGGAGAGTTTCGGCTGTCGCCCGGACCCCCGTCACTGATGAAGACGTAGGCTGCGCCGGCGGACCCCAAAAAAAGCAGAACGGAAATGGTCAATTTCGCGCGCATATCAACAGTTCCAGCCAGTTCGTGCCGATCTGTCGTTGACCGTAAAACGAGACGCGGTTACTGCACCGCCGTCGCCGACGAATGACACGCTGATACATCATCTACTCGACGGCTCGTTGCGATTATACGCCTATTTGTACTCGGCAGAGCCCCGGGCGGGAACATCGCGAATTGGCAGATGAATCCGGCCCCGGGACTCCCGGAAATACACCGTAAATCGGACACACCGCACGTCGCTTTATTCTGCTCTGCGGTGAATCATCTTGTCTTCAATTGCTGCTAGACTGTTAGCAAGCAGCGGCTGTCATCGATGAACGATCAGAGCAATGAACAGAAAATCGCGATTTTCGTTTTCTCGGTAGTGCAAATATTGCGGAATAAAACCCCGTGCGTGAGCACGGGGATGGACGCGATGCCCGCACGCTATCGTGCGGGCCACGGATGAGGTCGGATGCGGCTCTGCCGACAGACGGCCGAGTCCAGTGTATCCCGGCGTAGCCGGGATGATTCCCCGCGCTCATGCGCGGGGAGATTCAATGCGTAATTGAACCAGGTCGGAATGCGCGAGTGCCACAGAAACTTCCGAATCATGCAGACGATCCTGAATAGATTTACGGACATCCGCCGCAAGTTGCGATGAGACAAGTCCTGCAATCGCAGTTTCCCGATACTGCCGCACTCACTCGTCATTGCGTCTTGACGTCCAAGGGCGAACTCGGATTTATCGACCGGGAAGGACAGATTGCGATAGACCCAATAGCGACCGACGCTTTTCGCACCTATTCACAGAAGTTGATTGCCGAATACCTCCAGCATCCTAACGAGGGAGGGATGCATTTGGGCATCATCGTTCACAACGACGGTAAACGCCCATGGAAAAGCATGACTATCCGCTTCTCGGACAGCCTGCTGCGTCGCCTGTATTCGATCCGGGATCAGAAATCCACGGACCCGCTCACCACATTCCAGAAGCGCAACCAGTGGCAGAGCATTTACCGGGGTCTGGAGCTCCTGCTCGAGTACCGGGTGGAATCGATGCCGGGCACACCGATCTTCTGTCCCGTGATCCTGGACCGCAAGATCGACGCTGCGATTCGCGAAGCGTTGCTTGCCAGCGCCGCGGACGAAATCGACGAGTCGATCCCACTGCTGGAGATCATCAACTTTGCCTCGTTGATGACCCCTGTCGAGAAAGACGAGTTCGCCGTGAACGAGCTAATTCAAAAAATTTCTGCGGGCGTCATCTACAAATCGCTTCGCAAGCCGTCGAAGCTAAGTTTGATTGACGACGAAATCGAAGAACCGGTTCGACTTACGGCAGGGAGAGCCGCCCCGGCAACAACCTCTCCAACGCTAGTCGGAATTCGACTCGCCCGCAGTCATTCCTATCAGCGGATCCCTCTCGACCGGTTGCGGCAGTACGAAACGTTTTCCCGACTCGCAGACCTGCCGCTCAGCCTGCTGGCGGAAGGGATGGCGATTATTGGTTTGCACAGTGGAGAAAAGCTGCTCGAACGGGGCACATCCGATCAGTTTACGTACTTTCTGTTGGACGGTACGGCGGAGCTGAAGGCGGCGGATCGGCGCGTGCAGATCATTCACGCCGACGAAGCACCGGCGCGCCGTCCACTGTCGCATCTGCGTCCACGCCAGTTTACTATTCGAGCGCTCGACGACGCCAAGTTCCTGCGCGTTGACCATGATCAAGTCACCGCATTGCAGGGCAGTGTCGAGGAGGGCGCCGGGACGGAGTTGCCTTCGCCATGGATTTTTGAGTCCCTGTACCAGGATCTCATTCAACAGCGTACAGTGCTTACGGGTATTCCGGCCCTCACACGACGTGTCCTGCATCTAATGGAGCGGAACGCGAACGACATCGAAAGCCTGGCAGAGCTCGCCGCTCTGGATCCGGTCGTCGCGGTAAAACTGTTGAGAGCGGCAAATCGATCGGACGCAGCGGCTGAGCAGCCTGCCCTCGTGCCCACCCTCAAAGAAGCGATTGAAGGACTGCAGGTGGACTTCGCCCTGTCGTTAATCCGGCAGACCGTAGAAGAAGAACTCTGTGAATTACGCAATCCACTGGTGCGGAAACGTCTGGAGCGGCTTTGGCGGCACAGCATGGAGGTTGCCTGCATCAGCCACGTGCTGGCCCAGCGGAATTCCGACATGGATCCCGAGCGGGCCCGGGCGCACGGTCTCATTCACGATATTGGCACTTACGCCATACTCAACTACGCCGACCAAGCGACAAACAAGGCGCTTGATCGAAATGCGCTGGAGCAACAATTGACGTCCCTCCACGGTTGGGTAGGCGCGGTAATTCTCAAGGAATGGAAGCTGCCGGAGGAGTTTGTAACCACGAACCTGGAAGGGGACAACTGGTACAGGGACAATCGTGGCGCCGCAGATTATTGCGACGTGGTAATCCTGGCGCAACTGCATCACTTCGTCGGCACTCCGATGACCAAGGTCACGCCTACTATAGATATGGTGCCGGCATCGGCGAAACTCTTCACCGGAAACCTTACTCCGTCACTAAGCCTGGAACTCCTCAGACGAGGGCGCCGGATGGCGAACGATGCGGCGCGGCGCCTGACGGCCTAGTCCAGGTGTTCGTGGGGCCCGGTATCTCCATCGCCAAGTCAATCGGCATTTTCCAACGTGGCGACCCGGAGGTCTGCTCCCTCAGGCGGTATTCGCTTTTTCCTGCGGCAGCTTCAGTACAAAAGGTGATCAATCCGGGCTTTACCGGCCAACACATCGAGCGCGCCGAAAAAGCCGGCTTTGGCCTCGAGGGCGGCGATGATCGGCGCAGATGGGCTATAGTACGTCCTCTGTCTCGGTTCGCCGCTGCGGGCATAAGTCGCCATCCGCTGGATCTCCGCAATGCGTCCGTCGGCGGCCACGAAGGCTATGTCGAGCGGCGCATGCACGTTCGCCATATGGAACGACACTTTCGCGGGCCGAGGAAACAGAAACAGCATCGGCATCTTTTCTATCGTCGACGGGCAGACATGTTGAAAACCCGCCGACCTTTCGCGCGGGTCGTCCGCCACCTTCGCGGTTATACGCACCACGGACCCGTCGTTGCGCGTGATCGCGACTTCCCGATCATCCATGGCCGTCCATTCGCGGGTAATCAATCGACATTCGTCGGCCTGCACAGGCTTCCAAATCGGCAGCACGAGAAGTACCGCGAACCACAGGTGTCTTTGTCTGTATAGACTTGCGCTCATTGCACGCTGGCGTCGATCTTGTTTTTTACCTGTTCGGCTACGCGCAAGGCCTTGAGTCCGTCGTGTCCGTTCACCAGGGGCACGCCGTCGCCCTGGACGACCTGCACGAAATGGGCAAGCTCGGCGTCCAGGGGCGGTCGCTGTGCAACCTGGATGGTCTTCGTCAACAAGCCGGGAAATTTCTGCCCGGGCCCGGGACTGGTTTTGTGAATCACTTCGATCTGCTGATCGATATAGTTCAAGGCCAGATAGCTGTCGGATGCGAATACGCGAATTCGACGAAACTTTTTGTTCGAAACTCGGCTCGCCGTGACGTTGGCGACCGCGTTGTTCACGAATTCCAACCGCGCGTTGGCGATATCCACGTGGTCCGTTACTACCGGTGATCCCACCGCCGAAACATAGGTTAGGTCCGCTTTCACCAGCGATAAAACGATATCGATATCGTGGATCATGAGATCCGTCACCACGTCGACGTCCGTTGCACGCTCCACGAAAGTCCCAAGCCGGTGCACTTCTATGAATCTCGGCTCAGCCACCCTCTCGGCGAGCGCCATAATCCCGGCGTTGAAACGCTCCAGATGACCTATCAGCAATTTCACTCCAATGCTTTCGGCCGACTCCACTATCTCCTGCGCCTCCGTAACTGTGGAAGCGATCGGTTTTTCGAGCAATACGTGCCGCCCGGCGACGATATACGGTAACGCGACGTCTTTGTGGGCGCTGGTGGGGACGACGATGCTTACCGCGTCGACCCGGTCAATGAGCGCGTAGGGGTCGGTGTAGGCGGTACAACCATGGAGATTCGCGATCTCATGCGCCGTGGCCTCGTCGATGTCCGCGATCCCGACCAGATCAACCTCGGGCATGCCGGCGTAGATCTTGGCGTGAATACGACCAAGGTATCCCACGCCGACCACACCTACACGTAACTTATCGCGCTTGGACACGTCTGCGATGCCGTTCTTCGATGCCGTGGTCATTGATAGTTAATTAATCCCGCTCAGGAAAAATCCGCCCGCAGAGGATTATAAAGCACATTCCAGGATGGCTCGACGACGCCCGCCTGTGGCGTGATCATTCCGGATGACCGCGCCGATGCAGCGATGCGCGACGATCCTCTTGCCGTTGCCGCGCCACTACCGCCCGCGACGCGGCGGACTCATCGACAGCGGGCCGCCGGCCCGCGTGATCTCCGTGAGCGCAACAGACTCACACTGGGGCAACCCCCGGAGATTTCACATACGCTAATGCGGAGTCGGCTTCCGCACGGGTATACGGATCGCCTTGTCGTCCACTTCGCCCGACGGCGGACGTCAACCGTAGCGCACGCTGCCGCGTTGTCATAGTCTATACCCGCGCTCCAACACATCGGCGCAGGAGGACTGGACATGCAATGGCGTCAGAAGGCACTGATCGCGGCACTGAGCGGACTGTTGGCCCTAGGCAGCGCGCCACCTGCGGCCGCTCACGGCAGTATTTCCTTTGGCATACATTTCGGTGACGATCACCGACATCATTTCAGGCCGCACCGACACTACAGACTTCATCCACGTTATCGCCGCCACCCGGGCCCCTATTTCCGATACGACTACTCCTATCCGCGTGATCTCTATTTCGGTTTTTATCCACCTTGGCGGTACCGACCTTACCGACCTTACCGACCTTACCGACCTTATCGACCTTATCGACCTTATCGACCGGGACTCGAAAATTGTTACTACCGATACGGGCGACGGCACTGCCGATGAATCCACGAATGCAGCACGAGGCGGTTTTGGCCGCGACGCGCCGGCCTGTATGATGATCTGGGACCAACGTCGAAGGTGATGGCGGTACGCCATGGGTTTCACGGCAACTCCGCATGAGCACACGGGTGTAGGTATGGTAACAGGCGTGGATCGCGGCCGATGGCAACACAACGTCGCCGACGGGGACCGGCCCGGGCAGGGCGATGATGAAATTACCGATCGAACGCTGGACGATTTCCTCGCCGGCGTCGAACGCAAGGCGTACCAGATGGCACTCTATTCTCTGCGCGACGAGCAGACCGCGCTCGACGTGGTGCAAGACAGCATGCTAAAGCTGTGTGAGAAGTACGCGGATCGTGCCGGCCGGGAATGGCCGGCGCTGTTTTTTACCATCCTTCACCATCGAATCACCGACATGCACAGGTGGAGACGACTACGCGAAGCGGGTGGGAAATTGATATCGATTTTCAAGGATCCCCACCAGGAACACCGACAACAGAATCTGCTGGAGACCGAAATCGGCGTCGCTTTGATGCCGGACCACGCGCGCCCGGACAGCGAAACTCTGGGGGCGCAAATACGGAATCGAATAGACCACGCACTGGAGCGGCTGTCGAAGCGCCAGCGGGAGGTATTTTTGTTACGGGAATGGCAGGGATTCGGAGTCCGGGAAACGGCGGCGATTCTCGGATGTTCCGAGGGCAGCGTAAAACAGCATCATTTTCGCGCGGTAAGAACCCTGCGACAAGAACTCGCTGAGGTATGGAGTCATGAGAAAGAGTAACGATTCCGACACCGAGCTCCTGGACCGGTTGCGGACCGGTCTACTGAACGATCGTCCCGACACGAAACGGCGCGTCGAACGTTCGCTGGCCGAGGACCCGTTGCTACAGAGCGAAGACCGGATGGTCCGGCGCGCGCTCGATGTTCTACAGGACATGACGGATAAAGACGCGGCGATCAATAGCCAATTGCGTTTGCGCCGGAGGGCGGTCTTGAGCGGAGCGGTAGAGCGGGCGGCGCCGCTGAGGATGCCGCGCCTGACGCTGGGTGCGGTGATCTCCGTGCTGTTGGCAATGACTATCGGCTGGGTTTTACATCCGAATGGCGGAGACTTGCACCCTCGATTATCTATGCTGGAGCGCGAGGAAATCACCGATCTCACCGACAATCTGGATTTCTACAGCTGGCTCGAACGCCGTGGAATCCATTCCGGCAAGCCCCCGGACGGCACCTAAGCCATGAGCGCAGTCTGGTCCCACCGCAACTCCCTGGTGGCGCTGGCCGTCCTGGCGGCGGCGTCGATCTGCAATTACGCCTTACCGGCAATGGCCGACGACGGAAGGCGTTTGCGGGATCACCCCCCCGTCTGGAACGACCTCGCTCCCCAGGAACGCGGTGTGCTGAAACACCATTCCGAGCGCTGGCACAACTATCCGCCGTCGCTGCGTCAGCGGCTCAGAGGGCAGGCCAAGCGCGTGATTGAAATGGAGCCGGAGCAGCTTGAACGACTGCGCCGACGAGCGCTCGAGTTTCGGCAGATGCCCAGGCAGCAACAACAATCGCTGTGCACCCGCTTCGAGCACGAACGCGGATATCGCCCGGCCCCCTGTCTACCTCGAAAGTAACCCGTCCAGCGCAATACGATCTCAGCGCGACCCTGCAGGTCCTCGAAACGATCGTATCTCGTCGGCTCCCCGCCCGCGCAGGCGGCCACATACGCTTACCATGAACCATTGTCAGCACGTCGTGCCGCCGCCTTGTTGCATCACCCGGATCAATCGATCGAGATCTCTCGCGACCGCCGGCGCCGCTTCAGTGGTCCAGGTCCACCTGCCGGCCCAGCAGATGAGAGATCAGGCCGTCGGCGAGTTTGGGCTCGAACCAGGTGGATTTTGGCGGCATGATCTTCCCCGCGTCCGCAATCGCGATGAGGGCCGATATCGGCGTCGGATACAGGGAAAAGGCCACCGCCATCTCGCCGTCGTCGACGCGCGCCTGCAACGCCTCAAGTCCGCGCACACCGCCAACGAACTCAATACGCGGATCGCGCCGCACGTCCTTTATCCCCAGCAGCGGCGACAGCAGGCGATCGGTCAATATGCTGATATCCAGGCGCGCAACCGGGTCTTTGTCTTGCCGCCATGCACTGTCCGCGCGAAGACGATACCACTGCCCGGGCAGGTACATGCCGATTTCCCCGTTTTCCAGGGGGCGCACCGGGGCTTGTTCGCGGCTGATCGAAAACCGCTGAGCGACCCGGTCGAGAAACGCGTCGGGCGGCAGTCCGTTCAAATCCTTGACGACGCGATTGTAGTCCAGGATCTGCGCCTCCGACACTGGAAACAGTACCGCGAGAAAATAATTGGCGGCGGCGTCCTTGAAACTGCGCTTCGCCGCGACCCGAGCGGCCGCCGCGGAACGATGATGGCCGTCTGCAATGTAGAATGCGGGAATCGCGGCAAACACCCTCTGGAGTTCGGCAATGGCCCCGGCGTCATCGATGACCCATAAGGAATGCTGAACTCCGTCGAGCGCCAGAGCGTCGTACACCGGCGACCCACCGACACAGGCGCCGATGAGATCGGATGCTCGCGAATGGTCGGGATACACCAGAAACACCGGTCCGGTCTGCGCATTCAATGCCTCCATATGATGGATTCGATCTTCCTCCTTGTCGGGACGCGTCAATTCGTGTTTGCGAATCAGGTTGGTTTCGTAATCCGCCACCGATACCGTCGCCACGACGCCTGTCTGCACGTGATCGCCGCGTTGCAGTCGGTACGCATAAAAATGCGGAGCACCATCCTGCCTCAGCAGGCCGTCGCGTATCAGGCGTTCAAAATTCTCCCGCCCCTTGGCGTACACCATGGGATCGTGCAGGGGAACGCCCGGCGGAAGATCGATCTCGGGTTTGGACACGTGCAGAAAGCTGTCCGGGTTATCCGCAGCGGCCGACCGGGCCTCCTCGGACGTGAGCACGTCATAGGGCAGCGCGATGACCCGCTGCGCCGCATCCACCGTGGGGCGTAGAGCACGAAGGGGCTTGATTTCCGGCATGAAGTTCGATGACCGAGCTCGTAGAGCGCGCAATTCAATACAACATGTCGACCCCAGTCAAACTTTTTCTGCAGCCACCGCCCTTGGAGGATTATTCCCCAGGATATGCTATGTTAAAAAACACAGATCCAACCAGAAAAAGGAACCTATCGTGAAAATCTGGAGCCGCGCATTGACCGCCCTCGCCGGGCTGGTCCTCATCGTACCATCCGCTTCCGCCGGGGAATGGCGAACCAAGTTTCAGGCCGGTCCCGAGGTCACGCTGGGCCTCAAGATCTGGGACTCCGATGGGGAAATGACGTGGAATCACAGCGCACAGATGCTGGATCCCACCCTCGGCAACCCCACTTCCAAACTCACCTATAAAGACATTGACAGCACCGTGGCGGAGATAATGGGACGCGTTGCGCTACCGCAGCGTTTCTATCTCGAGCTGGTATGGGGTTCCGGCGATATCGACGACGGCTCGCTCGTGGACGAGGATTTCCTCAGCGCCTTCGGCGCGCAGTTCTTTGGCACTACGCAATCCGGCGGACACCTGTTCTCACAAACCATTAGCGAAGTCGACGCAGTCGACATGCATTATTACAGTCTGAAACTGGGCCGGGACGTATTCACGACCAACGACCAGCGCGGTAGCGTAGGCGTCTTCGGTAAGCTCCAGTACTGGACCGAAAAGACCCGCGCTCTGGGCATTAAGCAGACGGTGTGCACGTCGCCGGACAACCTCTGCGCGCCGGTCGGATTCTCGGGCTTCAACAACACCGCCGTGATTGAGAACGACGTCGACTGGCGTTCTCTGTTCATCGGCGTCGACGGCCACTACGACGTAAACGACAAGTTCAGCGTCTCGGGTACGCTTGCCTGGTCACCGGTCTCGAAAGTCGAAAATCAGGATTTTCATTTCCTGCGCGCCGATCTCGCCCAGGACCCGAGCTTTGAACTGGACGGCGAAGGGGAAACCTACAGCGCGGAGATCAATCTGAATTATCAATTCACTCCGAACTTGGAAGGACACGCCGGTTTCCGCTACTGGAAAGCCAAGATCGAAAACGAACGTTCCGGCTGGTCGATATTTCCGGCCGGTGGCGGTCGCGTGTTTGCCGATCTCAACGAACTGGAGAACGAGCGCAAGGGCATAACGCTGGGCGCCACCTATACCTTCGGCGGCCAAACCAACTCGCAGTAGCGATAGCGCGAGGGCCCGGCGCCGCCGGGCCGCGCCTCGGCACGGTTGGAATCTTCGCCCTGGGTGTTACGCAGACGACCGCAGCGCCTCGATGCGCTCATCCAGCGGCGGGTGGGACATGAACAGCCGTTTGATACCGGACGCCATACCACCCGAGATGCCGAAAGCCGCCAATTGATCCGGCAGCGCCGGTTCGTGCGCTCGTTTGAGCCGCTCCAGCGCCGCTATCATGCTCGTCCGCCCGGCCAGTCTCGCGCCGCCGGCGTCGGCGCGAAATTCGCGCTGTCGGCTGAACCACATGACGATGATCGAGGCGAGGATACCGAGCACGACCTGCGCGATTATGCTGGTGATCCAGAAACCGGGGCCGTGTCCGTGCTCGCTGCGAAAAACGGCTCGGTCGACGATCTGCCCGATGACCCGCGAAAGGAAAAATACGAACGTGTTCACCACCCCCTGAATGAGCGCCAGAGTCACCATATCCCCGTTGGCAACGTGGGATATCTCGTGACCCAGCACCGCCTCCGCCTCGTCCCTGCTCATGGACTGTAACAGTCCGCTGCTGACCGCGACCAGGGCGTTGTCCTTTTTCGCTCCAGTGGCGAATGCATTTACCTGGGGGGAATCGAAAATCGCCACCTCGGGCATGCCGATGCCCGCGGCCTCGGCCTGCCGTCGGACCGTTTCCAGGAGCCAGGATTCGGTGGCGTTGCGGGGTTGCTCTATGACCTGAGCCCCCATCATGCGTTTGGCGCTCATCTTGGATATCAATAGCGATATGAACGATCCGCCCATTCCCAATACGGCGGCGAAGATCAACAGCGACTGGTAGTTCAGGCCGCCCTGATTGAGATAGTGATCGATGCCCAAAATGCGTATTGCTACGCTCAGGACCAGAAGTACCGCGATGTTCGTTGCAACAAACAGGAATATTCGTTTCATTGTGGCTCTACCGATACTTAAGCGATGGTCGTAATATGTGTATAAAGCCATACGACTTCAAGATCAGTCACAAAATTTTTCAAGAATTCCAGGCCGTGAAAGACAAGATCGAGCAAATTCGCCAAGTCCACGCCCAATTCATTCACGGCGTGGTACGCTCCGTGCGCAATGCGGACGAACGCCACGAACTGGAACAGGCGTTGAACATTGCCGAGGAAAACGGCTGGCACGATGCGGTGCGAGCCGTGCGCCTGATTTTGGACGGCAGACGGGACAGCGGAATCCTGGCGGGCCTCGACGAGGAAGATCGCGCCATCATCACGGGTATCCTCGAAGGTTTGCAGAATCCCGACGCGCTTCCGAAACTGGACGCCGTGGCGGACGCTGCCTTCGCCGCACCGGGCCTGGCGAGCATGATCGCGCTGGCGCAGCGCGGCGACGTCCAGGCCCTGCGCGTACTTGCAGACATGGGGGAGCAGATGACCGCATGCGGAGGAGACATGGCGCAGATCTCGGGGCGATTCCGGCGTCTGATCGACGGCGAACGGGACCAGAACAGACTTACTGAGGGAATGAGCAGCGCGAGCCGAACGCTGATGCTCTCCATCCTCGAAGAGCTCGCGAAGCTGGACGCGCATTAGACCCGGAGCGTCGCTGTGAAGGCGCCTCCCCGCCTGATTGCCGAATGGGAACGCCAAAGCGGCGTCATCTTGGCGTGGCCGCATGCGCGCACCGACTGGGGACCGACGCTTGCTCAGGTGGAACCGGTCTATCTGCAACTGGCCGCGTGCATCTCCCGCTTCGAAAAGCTCCTGGTCTGCTGCCGCGACCACGAACATCGCGACCGTATTCACAAACTGCTTGCGCAACGGGTGCCGCGAACCGACAGCATTGTGCTCTCGGTGGTAGCGTACCAGGACACCTGGGTGCGCGACTACGGGCCCTTCAATGTGCTGCGGGGAGGGAGCGTGCATCTACTCAAGTTCGCATTCAATGGATGGGGCAATCGCTTCGATGCCGCACTGGAAGATCGTGTCACCCGGAATCTGTGGCAACAGCGGATCTTTGGCGACACACCTTTGACCGTCATCGACGACTGGGTGCTGGAGGGAGGCAGTATCGATATCGACGGCGGCGGCACTGTGCTCACCACGGTCTCCTGCCTGACAGCGGATAATCGCAACCCGGGAAACGATCGCGAAGCGGTCGAGCGGCGGCTGCATCACTGCTTCGGGGTGCAACGGGTCCTCTGGCTCGAACACGGCCGGATAGTCGGCGACGATACCGACGGACACGTCGATATGCTGGCGCGGTTCACCGATGCGTCGACGATCTGCCACGCCAGTTGCGACGACGAGGACGACGCACATTTCACCGGCTTGGCAAGGATGGGCGAGGAACTGCGCCGCTTTCGACAAGCCGGCGGTCGGCCCTACCGCCTCGTGCCGCTGCCCCTGCCCCGGCCCATCTACGACGAACGTGGCCGCCGCTTGCCCGCCAGTTACGTGAATTTTTTGATCCTCAACCACGCCGTGCTGCTTCCCGTCTACGACGACCCCGCGGACGCAATCGCAAGCAAGGCGCTGGCAGGGTGCTTTCCGAACCGCGAAGTCATACCCATCGACGCCCGTCCGCTTATAGCGCAGGCGGGGAGCATTCATTGTGCGACGTCGCAGATCGCCGCCGGCGTTACCCTGCAGGATTGCGTAGTACAATAAGCGGCGAAGAATTTCGCGACCATGAAGCAATCCGAAACCTTGACTGTCGGCGTCGTTCAGCACGGCTGCGGCGAACGCATGGATCAGAATCTGGAGCGAGTTCTCGCCGGCATCGACGAAGCCGCCGCGCGGGGAGCGCAGCTGGTGCTGCTGCAAGAACTGCACAACCACCGTTACTTCTGCCAAACGGAAGATCCGAAGCTGTTCGACCACGCGGAACCGGTGCCGGGCCCCACAACGCAGGCCCTGGGTGACATCGCCCGGCATCGGAGCGTATGCATCGTCGGTTCGGTGTTCGAGCGCAGGACCGCCGGCATCTACCACAATACCGCGGTGGCGCTCGACCGGGACGGGACCTTGTCCGGCATCTACCGTAAGATGCATATCCCCGACGACCCCGGCTACCACGAAAAATTTTATTTCACACCCGGTGATCAGGGCTTTCGACCCATCGACACGTCGGCGGGGCGCCTCGGCGTCCTCGTATGCTGGGACCAGTGGTATCCCGAAGCTGCGCGTCTCATGGCGCTGGCCGGCGCCGAGCTTCTCCTGTTTCCCTCGGCCATCGGCTGGGATTCCGGCGACGACGCCGCCGAGCGGCAACGGCAGATCGAAAGCTGGACAACGATACAACGCAGCCACGCGATCGCAAACGGCATCCCCGCAGTCTGCTGCAACCGCGTGGGGCGGGAAGACGGCACACTATTCTGGGGATCGAGTTTCGCCTGCGGCCCCCAGGGAGAAATACTGTGGAGCGGCGCGACCGATGCAGACACGGTCGGCGTGGTCGCCATCGATCGGCGACGCCCCGAACAGGTCCGTCGCATCTGGCCTTTTCTGCGCGACCGCCGCATAGACAGTTACGCGGATATCTGCGCACGTTTCAAGGACTGATCATCCGATGGCCAGCGCAGACGTACGCTACCGGCCCGCCCGCCGCGATGAGACGCGGCGCATTGCGGAGCTCTACAGCATAGCATCGGATGGCGTCGCCGATTATGTCTGGAGCCGCATCGCGCAGCCGGGTGAAGACATTCTCGACGTCGGAGCGCGGCGTTATGCCCGCGAGGATACCGAGTTCAGCTACAGAAACTGCACCGTCGCGGAGTACGATGACCGCGTGGCGGGGATGATGGTGGCGTACCGGATGGAAACCTTCCCCGGCCGCGACGCGGAACCGGATCCGGTGCTCAAACCCTTTGCCATCCTCGAGCATCCGGAAAGTTATTACATCTGCGGCCTGGCCCTGTATCCGGAATTCAGCAACCGTGGCATAGGTTCCGGCTTCATCGAAATCGCGCAACAACACGCCCGCGCAACGGATTTACGCCAACTCAGTCTCATCGTATTCGAACGAAATGCGGGCGCCGTACGTCTGTACCAAAGAAACGGCTTCGTCGAGATCGCGCGCCAACCCATCGTGCCCCACGCTTTGATCCGCGGCACCGGGGAAGCGCTGTTGATGGTGAAGGACCTGTAACGCCGGTGACCGTGCGCTGTGCGTGGGTGGGAAGCGATCCACTCTACATCTCCTACCACGACCACGAGTGGGGCGCGCCCGTGCACGACGATATTGCGCTGTTCGAATTTCTGGTTCTCGAGGGCGCCCAGGCGGGGCTGAGCTGGCTCACGATCCTGAAGAAGCGCGACAACTACCGGCGCGCTTTCGACGGCTTCGATCCGGCCAAGGTCGCCGGCTACGATCAACGCAAGCTGCGGGCCCTGCTCCAGGACGCGGGTATTGTCCGAAATCGACTGAAGATACAGGCGGCGATCACCAACGCGCAGAGATTCCTCGATGTGCGCGAAGAATTCGGCTCCTTCGATCGGTTCGTGTGGGGATTCGTCGGTGGAAGGTCCCTGCAGAACCGCTGGAGCCGACTTCAGGACGTTCCCGCCTCCACGCCGATATCGGATCGATTGAGCCGCGACCTGAAAAAGCGGGGTTTCAAGTTCGTCGGTACCACCATCTGCTACGCCTTCATGCAGGCGGTCGGCATGGTCAACGATCACACGCTGGACTGTTTTCGTCATCAACAGTTAGCCTCTGCGGAATGAAGTTCGAAAAACCGGGAGGACAGCTAGTTCTATCGCCGACCCAAATCCCGTGCGTGGGCACGGGGATGTTCGCGATGCCCGCACGCTACCGTGGGGCCGCGGAAGAGGTCGGATGCGGCTCTGCCAACAGACGGCCGAGTCCCGTGTATCTCCGCGCATGGGCGCGGGGAGAATCAACTAACGCGCGCGGCGACGTGCTTTTGGTAACTCAAAACGAATAGTCAGACCGGTCACAACATGTTGGAGAAGATAAAACGATTCTTCGAAACCAAGGTCAGTACCGACGACGGCGGTGAACCCGAGGAGCACCAGCTGCAATTAGCCGCTGCAGCGCTTTTGTTCGAGGTCAGCCGCTCGGATTTTTCGACGGATGACGAGGAGCGGAACCGCATTCGCGATCTGATACGGACGCAGTTCGGCCTCTCTCGCGAAGAGACCCAGACGCTGATGGATCTTGCCGAAGAACAGGCGCACCTAGCCACCAGTCTGCACGGCTTCACGTCGCTGATCAACGCCAACTGGCCGTTGGAGCAGAGAATTCGACTGGTGGAATTCATGTGGGAGGTGGCGCTCGCCGATGCGCACCTCGATGCGCACGAATTGCATCTGATGAGAAAGATCGGATCGTTGCTCTACATTCCGCACAAGCAGATGGTGGCGGCGAAAATGCGGGCACGGCGACGGCGGGACCAAGCCTGAGCGTATGCTTGCCAGGGGCCGGAACACGGTCCCCGGCGGAGGCGAGACGGTCTAGCCCGGATTTCTCACCGCCCCCATAGAAAAAGGCTGCATACTCTGGCATAAAGGTTGTGCGAACAATCAGTTATGCGCGCGAGGAGCAGCAGCCTTATGAACACAGA
>CAMYIN010000119.1 GCA_947258495.1 uncultured Gammaproteobacteria bacterium | reverse complement strand
CGGATCTGCTAAAGCCGAGCTGTGAGCGGGTACAAATATCGCCGCGAAAATCTCGAACAGCCAGTCGACATTGAGGGCGCCTAAAAGGTCGCGCGAATGCCCAGAACGACCGCGTTCTCGGTGAAGCTTTCGTTGTCCTCGTCGGAAATTCGACGTTGAAAGAAGTAGGAAAACGTCGCCGCTACGTCGGCATAGATGTCATAACTGAGCGTGCCCCCGACGGTATAGTCTTCATCGCGACGGTCATCTATATCATTGAATTCAGTGCGTTCGTAACCCGCGGAGACAAACAGGGACAATTGATTGCTGAGCGGTCTCGTCCAATTCGCCCCGACTGAGATGGATTCTTCATCGCCGTCGGCGCTTCCGTCCTGTCGCCCCCATGAAGAGTTGATCGAGATGGTGTTGCGACCGGCCACGCCATCGAGGCCAAGCCTCAAGACCTTATTTCTCGTTGTCTCATCTTCAAGGGTGAAGGGGTTGGTATTCGGATCGAAAGCCGAGCCGGTGCGAATATCGATAAATTCGCCGGTATCCGGGTCGGTACCGATAACCGAAAGATCCCGCACGAGGCTTTCCTGTGCGGTTTCGAGCGGCTCCGAATAGCTGGCGTCAAAGGCCCAATTCGAACCTAGTTCCTGGCGGAAGTGCGCATCCAGACTTTCATCATCTGCGCGTCGCCCATAGGTGGCTTCCAGCGTGGTGCTTTGTCCGGGAAGCCAGCGAAATCCTCCACGCCAGGTTGGCCCATCGAAGTTGAAGTCCGAGTTGTCATCGCCGTCACGTCGTTCATAACCGCCGCCGCCCAGCAAAAAGAACTCATTTCGAAAGAGGGGATATTCGACTCCAAGGTCGACACTTTCCTCGTCGATGTCGCTTTCGTCGGTGCGCATGACTTGCGAGGCGCGGGCATCAAGCGTCCATGAAAATCGCTGGAAATCCCTGCCGCTCTGCAGCAGAAAATCCAGTTCGTGGGTCATGCTGTCCGAAACATCGCTCGACTCTATGAGCACTGGACTGAAGCTATAGCGCAACTCCCCATCCGCAAAGCCTCCGAAGTGCTGGACGAGGTAGGGGCTGACCGTCGCTACCGCAACCGTGTCCTGATTGAGGAAATTCGATCCGGCGGCGGATTCGGCGCTCCGCAGGTCCAGCACCTGTTGACTGACGGAGGCGGACGTGTCCAAGAACAGCAAGTCGCGGGACAATTCCGCCGTCGAGACGGCACTAACGTCTACATCCAGATTTACATCTTCATCACCACTCGTCTGCACGACCCCGAGGACACTACCCGCAAAGCTGAGCTGGAACCGCGAGGTGTCTGCCTGAACAAATACACCCGGACCAGCGGCGGCGATAAGCGCCCAGTCCGCCTCGTCTGATGGTTCGAGATCGATATTGTCCGTGAAGGTCAAAGAAGCGGAAGCATCGTACGAAATCATCCAGTCCCCGGCAAAGAATCCTTCCGGTATCAGAAGCACATCGCCCGGTGCCATGGCCATGTTTGCACGGATATCCCCTCGATTCATCAAGTCGTCGAGGCGGACCGGAATCTGATGGATCGTCTCGCCTTCCCGCCGCGAGATAATGGCGCTGTTGCCGGCCGCCGTAGGCGGCAGTCCGCCAATGGCGACAAGCACATCGAATAGAGTGATGCCGGCGCGGTAGGCGACAACTTGCGGTCCCACCGCCTCACCCACGATCCGGATCCGTTGTGTCATCGCACCGACGCCACTGCTTACGATCACCGTGACTTTCGGATCCGAAACATATAAGGCCAGCCCGTCCTCGATTTCCCTTGCCAGCGCGCTGGGCGACTTTCCCGCAACGATGAGATCCTGGAGAAAGGGAACCGAAATTTGCCCATCCGGGCGAACCGTCACGCTCCTGGACAACTCGACATTGCCCCATACCTCGATATCTAGCGTATCTCCCGGTCCGATGAGATAGATCGGGGCGGGAGCAGCCTTGTCCGTCGCAAGGTCTTCGCTCGCCCAGACCGCGGACGACACGACCGACACAGCCAATCCGATCGTCAGATTGAAACGATACAACAGAGCCAAAAGATGAAGAAATTGGCAAACTCGAAGCTTGCTTTTCGATTTCCCCAATTGAACCCCCCCCGTCTTCCCTCAAGATGTCTTCGGCCTCAATGCGCCACTTCGACGCCCGATCTAGAGCGTTGCGATACCACCAACATCCATCAAGGACCTGCGCAAGCTCATTCGACTTTGATAAATCACATTATAGCACAAGGGGCATCTCGAGGTAAGGAATGCGGGCGACTTTCGGACAAGGCACTGCAGTGCCTTTCGCCAGGGCGCTTTCATGGTAGAAACGGGAAACCCGGCTTCGCCCTGCCCATTAACCCAGCCGCGTTCAAAAGGCCGTCTGCACGTCAACTTGGCACCGCCATTGAAGTTCGAGGTCTCCCTGTGTGTTCCCAACGGGAAATCTTCACATCAACCAAGCGATTTATACCGCGTTCCAAATGGAAAAATCGATATGCCACCCTTAATTTCTTGAAACATCGAACAAGAGAGAAGAATATGCAATGTGATAACGATTATCTAGTAAAAACGTATTG
>CAMYIN010000118.1 GCA_947258495.1 uncultured Gammaproteobacteria bacterium | reverse complement strand
GGCTTGATACGTTCAATACCAATGCCTAAACGCAACCACCAGACCGAGAGCTTGCTCAAGCCGTATAAAGCGTTGGGGGCTGAGAACGGGATCCCGTTGTCGGTACGGATGGCATCGGGTAATCCGTATTCCTTGAACACTCTTTCAAAGGTGGTGAAGGCATACGGTTCCTTGGTGGATTCGAGTGCCTCACAGGCCAGAAGATAACGCGAGCGGTAATCGCTGATCGTCAGCGGATAACAGTACTTGCGATTCCCCAGTTTGAATTCACCCTTGTAGTCTGCACACCACAGCCCGTTGGGGCGCTTCGTATCCTGTAACGGTGTCCCTTTGGCCTTATAACGCCTGGGTTTTCGCCGTCTCACCAAACCATGGCGATCTAACACCGCGTGCACCGTGCTCGTCGCCGGTGGTTTGATCGTTGGATACGCGCGGATGATTTTCTCCCGGATCTTCGGCGCCCCCCAGCTCGGCCGCTCCCGCTTGATGCGTAAAATCATCCTTTCCACTTGAAACGGGAGTTGATTCGCATGGCGATACGGCCTGCGGCTGCGATCAAACAATCCTTCTAAACCACAGCTCTGATACCGATTGAAGATCTTGTATCCGGTCTTGCGTGAAATCCCAAACTCGCGGCACAGCGCCGCCATCTTCTCGCCATCTAATAATCTTGCTACGAACTTCAGTCTCTCATCCACCAGGTTACACTCCTGCCAAGGCATCTGGACCCCTCCAAATACCCCCATTGTGTAACCTATCTCTCCGGTATGAGGTGTAACCTATGTCTCAGGAAGGACACTGGATTCGGAATGCGGTCGGTAATCTTGATTCGGAAAGAGTTGGGGTGTATCCCCCATCGTTCCGTAACCCCCGGCGTATGCACGGTCAGCCCGCTCCCAGGCGGCCGGGGACTATTCTCTGAACGACGAGCGCATGTTATTGAACACAGACTTGATCGTGCCTGTATCGTAGATCGTAACCCCCATGGCGGAATTAACCTGCTCGGCCTTCGCGAGCCAGATTTCTTCTCCCCGATCGCAATATCCGTCCCACCAGTCGCGCTTGTCCTCCGCCCTTTCGATCTCCGATTTTACGCTCCGCAAGATGGTCTTCACCTGCGCCTGCATTTGTTCCATAGACATCGAGCCGTAGGTGCTATCGGCCATTTCCTGGCCCTGTTGATACGAGACCGAACTCGAGCAACCCAGGAAAAACGCAGTAGAAAGTAGAAAAAAAATACGCCACATCATGTCTTTGCCACCAGGAACCGGAGGTTCGTACTTTAAGCTTAGAGCACAGAACCGTTCTGCTCCACGACAGGCGCGAGTCGAACGACGGGCACAGATCTCTCTTGCGATCATCGATCCGTCGTCTCACGCGGTCACCGGTATCGTCAGGTCCCGTCGCAGAATCGCATCTAGGCGTCGGATCTGATCGAACGCTCGCGGACCTGCGCTGGGTGTGACGGCGATGTATTCCTCGAAATACCTCAATGACAAGAAAATGAGATCAGGGCAATATCGGGAACTCTCCATATCGTTCATCGACCTTTCTTACAAGCGTATGTTTTGGTTCTCCCTCCTTGTTTGTTTACAGATAAACACTCTGGCTCGGCACGCCGTTACACGCGTCGAAGGTGTAACCGTCCTTGGAGATAGAGGTGACGGTGAGCGTGTAGATTCCGGGACCCGCGAATGCAATGGAAAACTACCCGCCTCCACCACCGCCGCCACCTTTCTTGCCTTTTTTTCCGCCGGACGACGGCGCAGACACCTGGTCCACCGTCGTCCCGCCGGGGAGCGTCCAGGTAACAGCGATCGTGGCACCGCTCACCGCCGATTGGTTCTCGTCGACCACCTCGACGCTCCCCTTGATCGAGCGAACGCCGCGCCGGGTCTTGGAGGTGATGTCCACCGCCGCCGAGCGCAGCAGGGTTGAGAGATCCGGGATCGACGGGTCGGTGTCGACGGCGTACAGGAAACCGCGCGGCGCCACGATGTTTCCGGTGGCAATGGCCGTCATAACATAAAAGGTCGCGCCGTCCGGCGTGAACTCCGGCCAGGAATCGACGTATTGATTGAACCCGCAGCGGCCGGTCCAGGAATTATCCACTTGCGGCTCCTCCGTCGGCAGCTCCAGGCGCCACTCCCTGGCGCCGTTCCTGCTGCTCCGGCCCTCGATGAAACCGACGTGGTTGAGCATGTTGGCGCTTTGCGTCAGGACCAGCGTGTCGGCGGGATCCACGCCGAGCACGCCCGCGAACTCCGGCAGCGGCACGTCCCACAACGCGGCGCCGTCCGCGTCCAGCGCGTAGAGATCGGTGGCGAGGTGCGTCACGTAACTGGTCCCGTTCACGCTCAAGGCGGGCGTCGCGGTGCTGATACTGTTGAAGGGAAAGCGGAACTGCCAGAGCAGATCTCCGTTCGGCGTATACGCAGAGGCGCCCAGGTGCACCGTCCCGGCCAGCGGGCTCACCACCGGAACGCCGAGCGACGGCAGCAGGAACGCCTGCGTGCCGTCCTCGATGCGAAGTGCACGGACGTGGCCGTTGGCCTCGAAGTAGAGCTGGTCGCCGTCATCGCCGGGGCCG
>CAMYIN010000117.1 GCA_947258495.1 uncultured Gammaproteobacteria bacterium | reverse complement strand
GCAGCGAAGAAGGTTTCGGGGCGATGCGCGGCGCGTGGCTTCGCACTTCGTCAAGAAGGGCGAGATAGTCTTTCGCAACACTGTCCCACACCATCGTGCGCGTGTGCATGTACGCTTTCTTGCGGACGCTGCTCAACTTGACGTCGTCATCAAGCAGGGCGTTGACTTCGCGCGCGAGCGCCTCGGAATCGCGAAGCGGCACCAGGCGTCCGCGGCCGTCGGAAAGAAGCTCTTCCGCGTGCCAGTACGGCGTGGATACGACGGCTTTGCCGGATCCCATGGCGTAGGCGAGGGCGCCGCTGGTGATCTGCTCGAGGTTGAGATAAGGCGTCACGCAAATATCGGCGGCACCGAGGTACTCGAGCAGTTCGTCCAGCTCGACGAAACGCGGGTGGAACAGTACATGGTCTTCGAGACCGAGCTCTCGCACGCGCCGCTGCAGACTCAATCGGTAGGACTCGCCCTCGAGCGTAACGACGTGCGGGTGCGTGGCGCCGAGCACGACGTACATCACCCTGGGATGACGTTCCACTATCGCGGGCAGGGCTTCGATCATGTACTCGATCCCTTTGTTGCGGTGCAATAGGCCAAATGTCAGGAGCACGTGACGTCCCTCGACACCGAACTTGTCCTTGTAGAAGCTCGGGTCGATGAACGGGACGTTGTGAATCCCGTGCGGGATGAGGACGATCTTTTCTCGAGGAACGTTGTATACGTCCTGCAGAATCGAGAAGGCCACGTCGCTCATGACAACCAGGCGGGCGGCGCGGGCGGCGATCTCTTCGAAGCCTTCCTTCTGGACCGGATCGGTGTCGCGGATCATCGTGTGACAGGTGACGATGAAGGGACGGTGAAGGTCGCGCAGAAGTGTGAGAAGGTTCGAACCCCATTTCCCGCCGAAGATGCCGTACTCGTGTTGCAGACACACGGCGTCGATATGGCTGAAGTTCAGGTAGTCGGCGGCGCGCGAATAGTCGATCTGATAGTCCTGGCGCACCTCGAACTTCACCCGGTCGGGGTAGGCGTATCCTTCGGGTGTGTCGTTCATCGAGACGACAATGGTGGGCTGGTTTCCACCCGCCTGCCTGGCGACGGCTTCGGCGAGGTCATAGGTGAAAGTCGCAATTCCGCAGTTTCGGGGCAGGTAGTCGCCTACGAACGCGATACCGTGATGGCCGCCCTGGCTGGATACAGTCATTCTGGAAAATCCTTTTGAATTCCGATTCGGTTCGTCACTCACTCGATGCGGCCATTCTAGCACACCGGGCGTGCTCGCCGGTCTGAATCTATGATATCCTGTATCCTCAATTCGTGCCGTGATCCGCTCTGCTCCAGGAGAGAACCATGTGGCGCTATCTCACGTTGATCGTATGTGCATTGGTAGTAGTGAGCTGCGACAGCAGCACCGACGGTGACGAAGACGGAAACGGTGGCTTCCGGCCGTCGACGACCTTCTACGGCTACTTCATCGACGATGCTGTGCAGGGACTGCTGTATCGTGTAGACGGCGGCCCGCTACAGCCCACCGACGCGTTCGGAACGTTCTTCTCCGACGCGGCAAAACCGATGGAGTTCTTCGTCGATGACGTCTCCCTGGGAACGGTGAGCGAAGGCACAACGCGGATCACGCCCACGAACTTTGGTACGAGCGGCGCGAACATCGCGCGTTTTCTGCAGTCCCTCGATACCTCACCGGGAACACCGGGTATCGACCTGTTCGGGATCGATCTCGCCGCCACACCGATCGACTTCACCCAGAGCGAGGCCGCCTTCGGCGCCGATCCTCTGGTCGTCCAGGCGATGCAGGCTGCCGCCAACGCGGGGGCCACAGGTGTCCTCGTGAGTCGGTCCGCCGCGCTGGCAGAGCTGGCCGCCGGAACATCGACCGTCCTCGATGTCGCAGATCTCGCCGACGTGGCCGTATATCCCGTGGAGCCGGGTCCCGTCACCGAACCCTGTTTCGTGCGTTTTCACGCCGACGGCACCGGGGAATCGATCTGCCAGGACGACATTGACGGCGATCCCACCGGTGATCCCGAGCAGTTCCAGTGGCGGATCGAGAACTCGGTCGCGGTGCTCGAGTTCCGATCCGGTCAGACGCTCGTAGAGCAGGTGATCCTGCAGCGCCTGGGTACGACGGCCAACCGCATCTCTATGCAGGTGACGAGCGAGCGTTTCGACTGCGATCCCAACGTGGAGCCCTGTATCGAGGGAGGTGTGCAGACGTCGATCACGGCGCTACCGATCGCCGCCGGTGATTTCAGTGGAAAGACGATTCTGTTCGGCACCGGCGCGGGGGAGACGTTCACCGTGGTGTTCAACGCGAACGGCACAGGATCGATTTCTGACGGCGGATCCTCTGAGGGGTTCCAGTGGCAGGTGGACACGATCTTCAACAACGTGCTGCTGCTGCGCGGCAACGGGGCCCCGGGGAGCAAGATGGTGTTTCACGAGCTCATCCTGATCGAGGGAACCGTGGACAGCGGCGCCTTCATCGCTCTGCTCTCACGGGCCACGGACACCAACAACAACGGGATGGTCGACGACGCCGAAGCCGACGCTACACGCGAATACGAGGCGGTCGAGCCGCTGGGCTCGACCAGCAATT
>CAMYIN010000116.1 GCA_947258495.1 uncultured Gammaproteobacteria bacterium | reverse complement strand
CTGTTGCACATTCTCAGCGTCCGGCTGCAGTCCGCGGCGCTCCGCCTCCCGCAGCAGGAGCGTGCGGTCGACCAGCTCCTGGAACACCTCGCGACGCAGATACGCTTCCTGGCCTGCCCGCTGTTGGCCGTGATAATACGTGCTGCGGATACGCCGATGCAGCGCCTCCTCCAAAGCCGCGCGCGTAATCTCGGCACCCCCCACGCGGGCCACGACCTCTGCGGCCTTTGTGGTCTTCTCCGCGGATTCCGCCGCCAAAACCGCGGAGACGGTCGCCGTGAGGAGGGCACCGGCGAGCACGCCGCGTGCGCGTCGCCAGATCGGGGTCCGCGTACCAGGGGGTCGCCGGAATAGTAAAAGCCCGGGGGAGGGATCGTCCCCGCCCCGGGCTCGTTGGTTTGTGTTCGTGTTTATGCGATTCGCGTCAGCGTGCACTGATTATTTGATATGACAGGTGGTGCAGATACGGCTCGCAGTGTTCGTCATGCGCAGGAACTGTACGCTCCCCACCGGGCCCACCGGAGGTCCGCTGGTATCGTTGTGCGGATCGTGGCAGCTGCCGCATTCCACGAACGGCTGCAGGCCGCCCGGTACCGTGGGCTCGTCACGACCGTACAGCGGCAGGTCGGTCTTCTCGCGCACGCCGTTTACGCCGACGATGGTATCCATCCACCATACCGGCCCATTGATCGTGGCCTTGAACGGCTGGTTGAAGTCCAGATCGCCCAATGTGGCACACGGGTTGGCGCCGTCGGGATCCCCCGCCAGGCACCCGCCACCGGCGTACTGAATGCTGATGGGATGGTCGTTGCGCAGATCGGTGCCCAGCTTACGCACCGGCTCGCCGCCCATCAACCCAATGTTCACGGCGTCGATCTCGGCACCCGCGGGATTGTAGCCACCCGATCCCGGCATGTTGAGGACCGTATCCATCGCCAGGGCCCCGTCGTGGCAGGACAAACAGGCCAGCGACACCGAACCGACCGGGGCCACCAGACCGTCCAGCGTCGGCAGATTCAGGTCCGCGTAGGTCTGAAACGAAGCCGGGTCCGGCAACAGCTTGTTCCACAGCGGCACCGGCGCCGAAATGTCGCCCCCGTGCGGCGTGTGGCAGAAAACGCAGACCGCTTCCGTTTGCGGCGTTTGTACTGCGAGATTGTGATACGACGTTGCCGCGGCCACACCGGCGACTGCGCTCGGGCTCACCAAAGCGGCCGTAGCAGCACCGATCAATGCCGTAACACCGACCAATCCCGTCAACTTCTTACACTGTTTTGCTACCCATTCGAATTTGCTAGTCATCGTCACTACCCCTTCGTTGACACCCCAGATTTAACACCTTCCGAATCAGATTCTAGTTTGTGTATGACTCGAACGTATCCCGGCCGAAAAAGGACTGGTTGCTGCCGTTACACGATCGATGATCTAAACATCTGCTATAAACGCGAACTCCTGTACGACCGCGATCGGACCTGAGCCGTCTCCCTTGTAAACACGCTCCCGCGGCCGATTCACGGTTCTTCTCCTATAAATGTAGTCACGCTCGTTCTTTCCCGCCACTCGCACATTGCGCAAAATTGACCTGCATCACTACTCTTCCCGGTCCTCAGCCATATATATAGTGCATCACTGTTCCATTTCCAAGAAGCGGGGCCGATCGTAACAAAAATTTACCGAGCGGCAAAAATTATCGGCGTCGCATCGTTAGATGCGCCAGCCCGGTGCTGTCGGAGATGTGTATGCGCCTGCGCCCTAATTTCACCCAGCCGCAGCGTTCGAATTCCTTCAACTGCCGACTTACCACCTCGCGCGCGGTACCGAGCTCGGTTGCCAGCTCGCGATGCGAGGCCTCGATCGGATTTTGACCGTCACTATGGCTGAGCAGCCACTGGGCGAGGCGGGTATCCACATGCCCAAAAGCCACCTCTTCGAGCAGCACGATGAAGTCGCCGATGCGTTCCGAGTACGCCTGGCAGACGAACTGCCGAAAAGCGCTGGATTTGTCCAATGCATAGTGGAAGTGCTTGGCGGGCAGCAGAACGATATGGGAATCCCTTTCCACCACGGCCTCTGCCGGGTAACGCTGCCCGCTCAACAGCATCGCCGCGGTGACCGGACAGGTCTGGCCGTCGCCGATGCGATACAGCACGATTTCCCGCCCCTTTCGCGAGACCCGGTAGACGCGTACCGATCCCTCCAGCATCAAAAGATAGTGCGTGCACTCGTCGCCTTGCCTGAACACCAGCGATTGAGCCGGCAGGCGCACCGTCTTGGCGGCCATGATCACTTCCCGCCAGGCCGCGTCTCGATTTCGTTCCAGCTCCGGGAAAGCTCGCAGCCAGAACGGCACCACGGTATCCGTGGTGTTCCGCCACACGTGGTCGACCACTTTTGACTACCCCCACAACAAGATTGGACCAAAAAAGCCCTAGTTCTTATAGATAAAGGTAGTCCAGGATCCCGCTTTTGTCACATAAAATCAGGGATATCGCGGCGCTCCGTGACCTGAATCACGTCACTTGGCGGTGGTGCTCAAGGCGCCGAGGAATCCTTCGTGCTCGGCGAGCCGGGCGGGGCGATAGACGTCGACCTTCTTGAAGTACTGATCCACCAGCTATA
>CAMYIN010000115.1 GCA_947258495.1 uncultured Gammaproteobacteria bacterium | reverse complement strand
GACACCGAACAGGTGATCGCCTATGACGACGCCGGGGGGACATTCGCTGCGCGATTGTGGTGGATGTTGCACTGGCTGGGCCACGAGGCGGCGACGGTTCTGGATGGTGGCTGGCAAGCGTGGACCGACGCCGGCTACCCGGTGAATCAGGACGTCAGGCCGCACACGCACAAGACGTTCACGCCGCGTCCCGACCGCTCGCGATGGGTGGATGTGCGACAAATGGTCGACGCGATGGATGACGAGGCGGTGCTGGTGATTGACGCGCGTGCGGCCAACCGTTATGCGGGCGAGGTGGAGCCGGTGGATGCGGTAGCCGGACACATACCGGGGTCAAAGAATCTGTATCACATGTCAAATCTCGGGGAAGACGAGCGATTTCATTCCGCCGAAATCCTGCGCGATCGATTCACGACGCTGTTACAAGGGCACAATGCGAGCGCGGTGGTGCATAGCTGTGGCTCCGGGGTCGCCGGCTGTCACAATATGCTGGCGATGGAGATTGCCGGGCTGTCCGGCTCTAAGCTCTATCCCGGGTCGTGGAGCGAGTGGATCGCTGATCCTCGCCGTCCAATCGCCACCGGCCGGGACTGAAACCGCGATCCTTGACGCAATATGCAGGCTAAAAGAGTTGGAAGTGCCCCAAAAATTCGTGCGCCGAGAATTGTTAGGATTTTGATAGGGTCGCTCGCCGCCTCTGCGCGGCGGTAGGCGATCTGCTGCTAGGCTAAGACTCAGACCAACCTCGCAACGATGCGGGCGTGTTGCCGTTGCCGGCTGGCGGGGATGCCGGCTCGTGTATCGGCGCGCCGGTGTATACGCGCCATCGCCCGATATGCACCCTCATTTATCAATTCGTTGTGGAATACTACCCGGCGTTCAAGGCGCACCGGGTGGCGCAGGGTGCCGATCTGCCGTCGTATGCCGAGCAGAAGATCGAGGATTACCTCAAATATGGCCGTCTCGAGCAGGGCTTCCCGAGCGATCGCTGCCATGCCGAGCACCTGGTTGCTTTCAGCTGCAAACGCTGGGGCTTTTGTCCGAGCTGCGGCGCATTCCACATGCTGTTTCTCAACGGGTGTATGTCGAACGCGCCGTCGTCACGCTCCGTTTCCGTTGGGTGAAGGCGCCAACGAGCAACGAAAGTCGCGTATGTCTTCCCAAAACACTGGATCAGCGTCACCGCACCGGTGTGGGCAGCCTTTTTTGTAAAACCCGCCTTTTTGATCAAATGCGTCGCGATGACGCGGTAGACAAGCGTGCTGAGCGAGGCTGCCCCGACTATTCCGGCCGCGAAGCCTCGAGCAGGATTTTGCCGATGTCCCGACGCCAGGTTTCGAACAAGCCGACGGTTTCCGGGCCGGTGTAAAACCGAGCAAGTCGGGAAGGGTCCGCCGCGAGCATCACCACTTTATCGCCGTCTTCGTAGACGATGATTTTCAACGGCAGGAAGGGCAGCAGCTGCGGCTGCACCACGCTGAGGAACCGAACTTCGTCCGGTTTACCGAAAAAAACGATGCGGTAGGGGGGTATGTCGTAGCCGCGTCTGCGAAGCCCGTAGTCGACCCGCTGCACCCGCGAGAACACGTAGCCGTTCGCCTCGATCGCGCGCTGCAGCTGCATCATGGTCTCCGGGTACGGCTCCGTCGACACCGCGCGCAGCATTGTCGATTCCGCCGCGGGCGCGGCAACGGATGCGGGCAGGAATGCCAGGCACAACGCCGACGCGGCGATAGTTCGGATAATCGTGCGCATGTCAGAGCGTCCCCTCCTCGAGAATTGCCTCGTAGGCGCTGCGCAGCTGCGTGCAGGCGGGGACGAGTTCCGGATTGTCGATAAACGTGCTGCTGATCACCTTGGGATTGGGCGCAATGACGTAAACGCCGTCTTCCCGCTCGGTGACGTTCACCTGACAGGGCAGAAACACGCCGACGCGTTTGTCGACCGCGAGCGCGTCGTGCATCATGTCGAAATTGCAGAAGTAAAGGATTCTCTGCCGCCGGTCCTCGTCCTGGTTCTCGACCAGCCCGTGATCCACGCTCTGCTCGCGGATTACGCGAAAATTGTTCCCCTGGGCCGCGGCCTTGAGGTTCGCCACGGTCTGTTCGAGGTCGTAGGGGGATTTCATCACCAGGACCGGTGACGCGTCGGTTTCGCCGGCGTACGCCGCGGGCGGCGACGCGGCGATGAATAAAACAAAAATCGCGGTCGCCAAGCGTGAAAGGGCGACGGCGGATCGGAAAATCGTCAGGTTTGCGACAGTCATGCTGGGTCTTCCTCAAACTCGGTTTGTGGTCAATGGTGAACGTGAAAACGTATGTGCCCCACAGCGATTATTATACATTAGCATTTAATAAATTTCTTATATATATACCTCTCGTAAATAAATGTTCACATTCGCGAAGAACTCCGGGGGCGCGCATCGGAGAGTAGGTAGGATAAAAGCTCTTTTTCCTGAGGCCGAGCTGTATTGAGGGACGGTTCATAGCGGTTTTCATCTCTTTCAACTGGGGTGTTTGTTCGATCCCGGCGCGTTGACTGGCATGTTTCCCGGTGTTTTTCCGGCCTGAGTCTTCTTTGTTCAGCCGACGGGCCGAGCGACGCCCTGCCGCGTTTCGCGGAAAGCGGCATCCTGATGGCTCTGTAGGTGC
>CAMYIN010000114.1 GCA_947258495.1 uncultured Gammaproteobacteria bacterium | reverse complement strand
CCTTCCGACCCCGCCTCACAACGACGCCCTTGCGCTTCGCTACCCTTCACCTCCACCAGGTTGGGAGAGGGACTTCCACCCTCCAAGTCAGCCGGCATGCCCGGCACACATCTCCCCGCGCATGAGCGCGGGGAATCATCCCGGCTACGCCGGGATACACTGGAACCGGCCGTCTGCCGGCGGAGCCGCATCCGAACTCGGCCGTGGCCCGCAGGATACCGAGTGGGCATCGGCTCCATCTCCGTGCGTGAGCACGGGGTTTTCTTCCGCGCCAGATCCGAACCCGTAGACAATTGGATTTGGTGCTCGTAGACTGACGATCACCATGATCCAGTACATCGCCCGAAAAGACATTCCTCTGGATAGCGGGACCGGGTATTTACGGCCGAAAACGCCCCCACCCCTGGTGCATCTCGACAGTCCCGCGATCTCCGTGATGACCGATTTCAAGCTGGTCCACCCCGTGACCATAGAGGCGGAGGTGCCCATAGATCAGGCACTGGAGAAGATGAAGAAAGCGGGAGTTCGCCTGCTGCTGGTTGTGGACGACAAGAGTCGGATCATCGGCCTCATCACGGCCAACGACATACAGGGCGAAAAACCGATCCGGCTCACCCGGGATACGGGGGTGCTGCGTTCCGATCTACGCGTAGGCCTGATCATGACCAAGCAGGACGACATCACCGTGCTCAATATGCGAAGCGTGCGGGACTCGCAAGTCGGGCATATCGTGCAAACCCTCAAGTCGCTCGAGCGTCAGCACATCCTCGTGATCGAGGTGGAACCAGAGTCGAGCGGGCAACGGGTCCGCGGTCTGTTTTCCCTGAGTCAGATCGGCAAACAATTGGGGCAGGACCTCATCGAGGACGAGCTGGCGGCGCACTCGCTCGCGGAGATGGTCCAGGCGAAAACCTGAACACCTGATCACTCCGCCGCATTCGCGCGCTCGATCGCCAGCCTGACGCGACGCTCCGTCGGCAGGAGTATCAGCGCGAATCGTCTCCAATCGTCGCCCCAGCGCTCGTAGTCGTCGATTTCGCTGGCAAGCATCAGTCGCAGCTCCTGAAACAACGAACGCGCGTGTCGTACGGTCTCCAACGACGGTCCGCCTTCCGGCGGCGCTTTCGACCTCACCGCGTCCTCCAGCGAAGCGATCGCTGTATCGATTTCGTTCGCCAGTTCCTCCAGCGCAGTCCAATCGATCTGCGGTTCGGGTGCAAGCGAGAGCAAAGATTCGAGAGTTGGATAGGTCATGCGTTCGTCCTCGGTTTCATCAGGTACGCTGTCAAAATCCCGGCCACGATTCCGCTGAGGTGTCCGTCCCAGGAGACGCCGGGAGCGGACGGCAGGACGCCGAGCAGCAAAGTAGAACCGTACATGGCGCCGACCGCCAGGGAAATCGCTAGGGAGACGAAACGCCGCTCCAGGAAGCCGAAAACAAGCAGAAACGCCGCCAGCCCGAACACCAATCCGCTGGCGCCGACGTGCAGTGCGGATCGACCGAACAGCCAGAGCAGCGCGCCACTGACCAGCGCGATCGTCGCAACCGTGAGCCAGGAGTTCACACGCGATCCAGCCAACAACGCGAGCAACACCAGCAGAGGCAGCGAGTTGCTGACGATGTGCTGCAGACTGGTGTGCAGAAACGGCATGGTGACGATGCCCACGAGTCCCGATATCCGCCGCGGATGAAGACCATATTGATGCAGCGGGAATACTAGGCTCAGCGTAAAACTCACCCAGATCACGAGCAGGAACACCAACACACCCGGCAGCTCGTCCTTGATTCTATGAGTGTGATCCGTGTCTGGCATTGCGCTGTATGTTGACCGCGAGCGTTCGATTCGCGCTTACGCGTTCGGGGTACATGGGTGGCCGAGACAAGTGCAACGGCATGACGCTAGAATAGCGCCTTCGCAGCCATGAATACATACGCCGACATGGGCCGAGCGCCCGCAAAATTCACTGGACGTCTCATCTGGTACGGTGCGACCGTATTTATCACCTCCGCGATCCTCCTCGTTCTCGAGATCGTGGCCGGCCGCCTATTGGCCCCTTACATCGGCGTTTCCCTGTACACCTGGACATCGATCATCGGTGTTATCCTCGCGGGACTGTCGCTCGGAAACTGGGTCGGTGGGGTGATAGCCGATCGCGGCGCGAGCGAAACGACCGTCGGCGTGATCCTGGCAATCGGCGCACTCGCCTGCTTCGGGATCTTGTCGCTTCTCATGCTGGTGGCGCGTCCGCTGCAAGTGAGCGAGTTGAGCCTGCTCAGCGCGAGTTTCGTCTATGTCCTGAGCTTGTTTTTCCTCCCCGCAGTGCTGTTGGGGGTCGTCACGCCGCTGCTCACCACTATCGCGCTGAAGCTCGACGACCGTACCGGCCACGTCGTCGGACGCATGCACGCCCTGGCCGCACTGGGGAGCATCGTCGGCACGTTTGTTACCGGGTACTGGCTGGTGCAGACCATAGGAACGAAAAACATCGTCATGGGCACCTCCGCGGTACTGGCGTGTCTCGCGGTTCCCTACCTGAAGACGCTGCGTCCCAGGATCCCCATTGCCGCCGGAGCGCTGCTTCTTTTCGGAGCATTGGCATTCACCACCTACAAGGTTCAGGGATTCGTCAATCCGTGCGACAGGGAGAGCAACTATTATTGTCTGCGTGTAGTGGATGAACACGATTTCAGGGGCCAGGTCGCGGCGCGGTCCCTGGTGCTCGATCATCTCAGCCACAGCATCAACGTGCGCAGCGCGCCCGACGATCTGTGGATGTCCTACGTGCACGCGATGGACGAGATGATTCACTACCATCGCTCGAATCCCGGGTCCCTGCGGTATTTCTTTGCGGGGGGCGGCGCCTACACGCTTCCTCGGGCGTTGCGATATCGCTATCCCGATGCGGATATCACGGTGAGCGAAATCGATCCCATGGTCACCGCGGTGGCCAAATCAGAACTGTACTTCGACTCGGACGATATCCGGATAATTCACGGTGATGCGCGCATCGCACTGCAATCCCTGGAGGATGGGAAGTTCGATGTGGTCGTCACCGACGTCTACCACGACATCGCCATTCCTTATCATCTGACCACCGTGGAATATCACCGCCTGGTCAAGTCCCGGCTGGAAACGGAGGGGATGCACCTCATGAATGTCGTCGACGCGTTTCCCGATGCCATGCTGGTGAAGTCGATTTCCAAGACGTTGCAAACCCAGTTCCGGTACGTCGATATCTGGCTGGAGCCCACTGCCGAGGTGCCGACGCGTATGACGTATCTCATCTCCGCGACCGACCGGTTTCCGCCGCCGGAGTCGTTGAAGTCGCAGAACGGGGAATACCGCATCTGGCATCGCGTCACGGACTACGTGCACAATACCGGCACCCCCGTCAACAGCACGCCGATTCTGCGTGACGATTTCGCGCCGGTGGAGAAACTGGTATCGACGATGATTGTCGGCAAGGCCGGTCTTTAATGGTGCGATCGACGAACCATGCGGCGACGGCACGGCCGCCGTCGTCGGCCGGAGCGTGCGAACCCCGCGACCCAAGGGTGGATTCGGCCTGAATGCGTTTTTTCTGGAACGGTATCGCCTATTGACTCTGCTCGAGTCGTTCCCTGCGTCTCGATGCAGCGTCGTGCACCACACCCTCGATCCGGCGGGCTTTGTCCATCGCGTCGGTCTGCGCTCGCCAGATATGGTCGCCGCGCTCCGTCGTGGACTCCCGCTGCTCGGCGCAGGCAACCAATAGCAGCGAAACGACGGCGCACAATGCTGTCGGATTGCGCATGAACGTCTTCTTTCAGATCCCTTGTACTTTTTTCAGTTTCGGCACCTGCAGCAACCATTCCGCCAACGCCTCGGCTTCGAGCGGTGTGCTGACGTGGTCGCCCTGAAGACTGTCGCACTGCAAACGCGCGAGTTCTCGATAAACAGCCTCGGTGACGACCCCCTCGCCCACGACTGTCATGTCCAGATTGTGCCCGAGATCAACGATCGCCCGCACGATCTTGGCGTGTTTTGGATTGGACATCATGTCGATGACAAATGACTTGTCGATCTTGACCTCTTTCACCGGCAGAATGCTCAGATGCGCCAACGAAGAATAACCGGTACCAAAGTCGTCAATGGAGATGCGAATGCCGGTCTCCGCCAGTCGGCGCAACATACTGGAGGCCCGCTCCTTGTCGATCATGATGCTGGTTTCGGTGATTTCCAATACGAGTTTATCGGCAGGCAGGCGATTTGCCGCCAATAACCCGGTAATGCGATCGTACAAATCCTCATCGTGCAGGTCTTGCGCGGAAATATTCACCGCCACGCCGACATCGATCCCGGCACGCGCCCATTCGCCGACCTGATGCAAAGCCTTTTTCAGCACCCACAAGGTCACCAACTTGATCAAACCGGTCCTTTCCGCCAAGGGAATGAATTCATCCGGAGGAATGACCCCGTGGCGGGGATGCCGCCATCGACTCAACACTTCCAACTCCGTCACTTGGTTCGTGCGCACATCGAGTTTCGGGTGGTACTGAAGTAATAGTTCGTCCTGCTCCAGCGCCTGTCTGAGTTCACCGGCCAGCGTCACACGCCGCGGACTGTTTATCTCCTGCTTATCGTCGTAGACCGCGTAGCCGGACTTCTCCTGCTTCGCACCGTACATCGCCACCTCGGCCCGCTGCAGCAGTTCGTCTGCGCTATGCCCGTGATCCGGGTATATCGCGATGCCGACGCTGGCCTGCACGTCGAGTTTGGACCCACCCAAATCGAACGCAGCCTTGAGGGCGTTGCCGATGGCCACCGCGCTCTGAATGGCTGCATTTTCGTTGGCGATCGTGGGAAGTAACACCAGGAATTCGTCTCCGCCTGACCGGGCGACGGTTTCCGTTTCCTGCACCGCCGATTGCACACGTGCGGCGACCTGTTTCAGCAAACGGTCCCCTTGTTCACGTCCGAGGGCGTCGTTGATGTCTTTGAATCGATCCAGGTCCATGATCATTATCGCCAGGCTCAATTGGTCCCTCTGCGCCAAATGCAGCGCCTGCTCGAGGCGGTCCTGCAGCAGCAGACGATTGGGCAAGTCGGTAAGTCGGTCGTGGGTGACCTCGTAGGTGGCACGACGTTCTATCGCCGCCGCCTGCGCACGAAGCTCGTTGGTCTGATCGACGACGAGAGCGCCGGCCTGAAACGCCATGACGTTGCTGACGTATTGCCCCCACAAAGCGAACCCGAACGGCGTGAGGTCGAGCAACCACAGGGCCACGTTGTTCTGCTGTGCGGAAATAATACCGTCCAGACTGATGCTGCCGTGCTCGACGTAACTGGCCATACCGGTGGCAACCACGATCGCCGCCACCGCAATCAAGACACCGTAAATCGCGTATTTACTGGCCGATGCCTTGAGCAGCTTGGCGTTAGAGGTCAGGACTTGCAGGGTGCTCTGGGTCATCGAGATGCGGCCTCGACACCTGTGACAGCTATAGTTGTTGTGACTACGATCAATGCCCCCCCTTCCCAATAAGGACGACGATTATTCCAAGCCGGTTCGGTTATTTGGTATCCTTTCATCAGTGTAATCCAAATATCCCGGAGTGCTAGGAACCGCGATAGTTCTGTCGCGCCTGAATCCGGAATTTGCCAGCCCTTTCAACGGTTTTTCGCAGTCGCTATTCCACATCGTCATACATGGAAATTCGAGCACTGACTTTCGACGTATTCGGTACCGTGGTCGATTGGCGCGGATCCATTATCGCCGAAGGCTCCCGGCTTAATCGTGAAAAAGGTTTAAATGTCGACTGGGGCGCGTTCGCGGATGCCTGGAGGGCGTACTATCAACCCTCCTTGTCGGAAGTTCGCGACGGCCTCAGACCGTGGGCAAACCTGGATCAGCTTCATCGCGAGAACCTGGCTAAACTGGTGCCGACCTTCGGTCTGGGATCGCTGGACGAGGGCGAATTGGAACACCTCAACCGGTTCTGGCACCGATTGCATCCCTGGCCGGACGCGGTATCCGGCATCGCGCGTTTGAAGAAAAGATACATCGTTGCGGCGCTTTCCAACGGAAACGTGGCGCTGCTGGTTAACATGGCCCGGCACGCCGGACTGCCGTGGGACGCGATCCTGGGTGCGGATATCAGCGGTCACTACAAACCGCAGCCGCAGGCCTATCTCACGGCGGCGAGACTGCTTTCGCTGCAACCGGGGGAGTGCATGATGGTCGCGGCGCACAACTCCGATTTGGATGCCGCACGACAACTCGGCTTTGCGACCGCGTTCGTCTGCCGGCCGATGGAATACGGTCGCGGACAAACTCAAGACCTGGCGCCGACGCAGGAGTGGACACACGTTGCTGCGGATCTCGTCGACCTGGCGACGAAACTTGGGTGCTAGGATCGAGAGCCCGTCGGAGAATGAGCTGGGATAGCGAATTCATTCTGCCGTCGGGGGCGGGCGTCCGGGAACTTACTCGGCGGCTCAGAAAATTGACGCCATGCCGGCCGGACGGCCGCAGATCCGTGGAGCGGACGTTCCTCGACACATTCGATTGGCGCCTGTACAACCGCGGCAAGGTGCTGGAGGAGAGGCACGACGGCAACGACGACATCGTGCTGCAGATGCGTGCGCTGCGCAGCGCAGGGCCGGAGGTCGTTGCGAAACCTGCCGCTGCCGTGCGATTCGTTCGCGACCTCCCCGCCGGAACGATGAGGCGGCGGCTGGAATCCGTCGTGCAGATGCGGGCGTTGCTGCCGGTAGTGCGCGTACACAGCCGCATCAGCACGCTGCGAATAATCGATAAGAACCAGAAGACGGTAGCGTTCCTGGAATTGGAGAAAAACAAGATCGCGGCTGGATCCCGGTCCCGATCGGCGGCTGAGCTCACGCGCGCGCGCATCGTCCCGCTGCGCGGCTACGTCAAAGCGGCACGCGGTTTGTCGCAGTTGCTCGTCGAGGCGCTCGAATGCACGCCTGCCGAGAACGACACCTTTGTCGCCGCGGCGCTCCTGGCGTGTCGAAAACCCGGCGCTTACAGCGCCAAGCTCGATATACGGCTGGACCCCGATACTCCGGCGCACGTCGCTTCGAAACTCGTGTTTCGTCGATTACACGAAATCATTCGCTGTAATGAAAACGGTATGCGGCAACAGATCGACTCGGAGTTTCTCCATGACTTTCGCGTTGCCGTGCGCCGCACTCGATCGGCACTGGCGCAATTGAAGGCAGCGTTCCCGCAAACACCCGTGGACCGCTATCTGCGGGATTTTCGCTGGCTTCAGCAGACCACCGGATCCGCGCGTGACCTGGACGTCTACCTTCTGAAATTTGCCGATTTCGAGAATCTCGTTGATCGAAGTCTGCACGCAGACCTGCGTCTCTTGAAGGAGTTTCTCGGCCAACAACGAGAAATCGCATACCGCCGCCTGGTGCGCAGCCTCGATTCGAAGCGTTACCGCAAGCTCATGAACGACTGGCAAGCCTTCATCGGGCAATCGAGCCGTGAGCGTTCGAACTCGAATTCGGCCGTGCCGGCGATCCGGGACCTGGCGCGCAAACGAATCTGGCGCTTGTACCGGCGTGCCATGAAGGAAGGCCGCAGAATCAAGACCAATTCTCCGGCGGAACACCTCCACGAACTGCGCAAGACATGCAAGAAGCTCCGCTATCTGCTGGAACTGTTCCAGGGCATATTTCCAAAACGAAAATTGAAAAAACTGATACGATCGTTACGGCAACTTCAGGACAACCTGGGCGAGTTCAACGATCTGCAAGTACAATCCGAGGTGCTGCAATCATTCAGCACGAAGATGTACCAGAAGAAAGATGGGAAAGCGGAGACACTGATGGCGACGGGCGTTTTGGTTCAGGCCCTGATGAAGAAGAAAAGCGCCGCGCGCGTGGAGTTTCAGTCACACTTCGAAACATTTGCGCAACCGGCGGTGGACGCGTTGTTCCGCGAGCTTTTTCACACCACGGCCGCTGACCGGGCGCCATGAAGGTGCTGGCCGCCTACAACATCAAGGGCGGCGTGGGAAAGACCTCCGCTGCTGTGAACCTCGGCTATCTTGCAGCCTGTGAGGGCGCCCGCACCCTGGTATGGGACCTGGACCCGCAGGGCGCTGCGAGCTTCTACTTTCGGGTCAAGCCTAAGATCAAGGGCGGTACACGGCGGCTGCTGCGAAAGAAAAATCGCGCGCTGGACGTCATCAAGGGCACGGATTACCGCAATTTGGACTTGCTTCCGGCGGATTTTTCCTATCGCAATCTGGAGTTGGTTTTGGATGACGGCAAGAAGCGTCGGCGTCGGCTGCGAAAGATCGTGAAACCGTTGCGGAATGAATACGATTATGTATTCATCGACTGTGCCCCGAGCATATCGTTGGTATCCGAAAACGTTTTCGCCGTTTCCGACGCGCTGCTGGTGCCCACCATCCCCACCACGCTGTCTCTGCGCACTTTGAAGACACTGCTCGATTTTCGCGCCAGGCACGATCTTTCGGATCTGCCGATACTGGCTTTTTTCTCCATGGTCGATCGGCGCAAGGCCCTGCATCGGCTGATTCTGGACAACCCCCCCAAGACCTCCGGCTCCATACTCGCGAGCTCGATCCCATACGCCAGCGAGGTCGAAAAAATGGGCATGTACCGAGCGCCGCTGCCCGCGTATGCGGGTCGCAGCCGCGCGGCCGCGGCCTTCGAATCTCTGTGGTCCGAGATCAAGGACGCGCTCGACGGAGGATAGGCACTCCCATGGGTACGGAAATCGAACGCAAATTCCTCGTGGAGGGCGATCAGTGGCGCGCCGCTGCAACACGGGGAATCGCCTATCGCCAGGGCTATCTCTCACTCGACCTGCAGCGGTCCGTGCGCGTACGCATCGCGGACGATAAGGCGTGGCTGAATATAAAGGGAAAGATATCCGCATTGTCGAGGTATGAATACGAATACGCCATGCCGGTTGCCGACGCACGTGAGGTCCTGGATCGCCTCTGCGTGAAACCCGTCATCGAAAAAGTGCGTTATCGGTTGACCCATGCGGGGCTCACCTGGGAGGTCGATGTCTTCGGCGGAGACAATGCCGGCCTTGTCGTCGCGGAGATCGAGTTGGACTCGGAAACGCAACACTTCGAACGTCCTCACTGGCTGGGGCAAGAAGTGAGCCACGACGCACGTTATCTCAACATCAATCTCGTCCGGGCGCCTTATTCCCACTGGTGAGTGCAAAGTGGCCGAACCGGGTCGAGAGGTCGATGCCTGCCGCCCCGCAGGATAATACTGTCCCTGCTTAAAACCTGCATAATCCGCACAAGCCCATAACAATGCCCCAAGAAAACAATCCCATCGGTACAGACGAGACCACGGCGTCTGCGAAAAAACACTCTGCTACGTTCTTGAACCGCAGTCCGGATCAATTTGAATACATCGAGTCCTTGATTGCGGACGACCGCAGACAGGAAGCCATGACCGCCCTCGAAGACTGGCATCCGGGGGATGTCGTCGATCTCCTCGAATGGTTGCCGTTCGCACAGGCGCAGTCGTTATTCCGTTGGCTCCCGGTGCGTACGGCGGGAAAATGTCTTGCGCAGATGCGGCCTGCCTTTCTGTCGACCCTGCTGGGTGAGATCCCACTGCCGCGCATCGTGGAACTGGTCGACGTACTGGAGACCGACGACGCCACCGACGTCGTCGCGCACCTGCCCCCCGATCTCGCGCGCCGGGTCGTGCGGGAATTGAAGTATCAGATCGAAGTCGTTGAGCTGTTGACCTACGATGCCGACACTGCGGGTGGCATCATGTCCGCGCGATACGTCGCAGTGCCGGTCAACGCCACCGTGGAGCAGGCCATCGAACAAGTGCGCGCCCACGCCGATATCCTCGAAGAAATCTTTGCCGTATTCGTCGTCGACGATCACCGCCGACTGGTAGGGGCGGTAAAGCTGAAGACGCTGCTGCTGTCTTCCGGTGAGACCGGATTATCGGAAATCATGGACCGCGATGTCGCCTCGGTTGAAACCACGGTTGATCAAGAGCAGGCGGCCCACCTGATGGAGCGCTACGATCTCGTCGCCCTCCCCGTAGTGGACGCAGACCGGCGCCTGGTAGGATGCATCACCATCGATGACGCCGTGGACGTGCTACAGGAAGAGGCGGAAGAAGACATCAGTCGGATCAGCGGTGCGCCCATAAGGGAGGTGCCGAACCAGCCGCTGCTGCATGCCGCCGCCGGTCGTTTCCCATGGTTGTTGGCGGGACTGGCCGGAGCCGCGCTTTCGGGTCTGGTGGTGGGCACGTTCGAGCATACACTCAGGCAGGCCGTGATACTGGCGAGTTTCATCCCCGTGGTCATGGCGATGGCGGGCAACGCCGGCATACAAAGCGCCGCAGTGGCGGTACAAGCCATGGCCTCCGGTGCCATGTGGTCCGGAGACCTCCGACGCCGCATCCTGCGCGAATTGATCGTGGCGTTGCTCAACGGCATTGCCATCGCACTGGTTCTGGGCGGCTTCATACTCCTGCTTTCGCAGGTGGTGGTCATAAAGGCGCCCGTGAGCCTCGCGCTTACGGCCGGACTTTCTCTGATTATCGTCGTCTTTTTCGCCGGATCGATCGGCGCGGTGACGCCCATCCTGTTGAACCGGCTGGGCATCGACCCGGCACTGGCTACCGGGCCCATCATCACGACCAGCAACGATATTCTGGGCGTGTTGGTGTTTTTCGTGCTTGCCACCGCGTTCTACGTCGGCTTCTGATTGAAGCCGTGTACCGCAAGCAACTCATCGAGCTGCTGAGACAGCAACCGCGGTCGGTCCGTTCCATCGCCGAACTCGAGCAGTTGCCGGTACGGGAAGTGATCGCGGACATCGAACATTTGGCGAAGTCGCTCAGGCACACCGAACTGCGCCTCCAGGTCGAACCCGCGCGCTGCCGTAAATGCGGCTTCACCTTCCACGCGCGCAAGTATTCCAAACCGAGCAAATGCCCGCGCTGCCGGTCGAACTGGATTCGCGATCCGACGCTGCAGGTCGTATCCGCCTCCGAGAAGTGACGCCGGAACCCGCAACGCGTTCCACGCTTGACGGAAATCCGGCCCTCCGCGCGCTCGACAATCAGCCGCGAAACGCCGCCTCGACCTCGGCCCTCAGCTCGGATTCGCGGTCCGCATATCTCGGCGAGAAATGCATCGGCACCACCTGCTTGACACGCGCAGCACGGGCCATCGATCCGGCCTGATGCGCGGTGAGATGTTTGCGCTGCCGGCCAATATCCGCATTTTTCTGCAAAAAGGCACATTCGACGAACAGATAATCACAATCCATGAACAGCTCGATGGCTTTGTTTCGGTTGGCGTCATGGTCGACGACATCCACCAGGTAGCCGATTTTCTGTCCGTCTACGATTCGCAAAATCTCACTTTTGAGTTCGCCCAGCGTCGAGAACCTCCCTTCAAACCCGTCGCCTGCCTTCGACCAGACTCGGATCCGGGTATCGTCCGGCTTGCCCTCGAAGACCGCTTGCTTGAGATCGTGCAACCAGGGCCCTACCGGTAGTGCGAGCGCCTGGAGGCGATTCTTCCAGACGTTGATGTGCTGTGTTTCTTCGAGGCAATACCCTAAGCAAGGTATGCCGTGATCGAATACGGCCGTTCGCACCCGCAGCGCGGCCTCGTCGAGGATTACGCCGTCGAACAGTTCGATTTCGCCCTCGTCACTCCGCGTAAAGCCTTGCCTGCAATGAAATACGGCTTGCCTGGCCTGCGATTCGGAGATCACTTCGACCGCGTGCACGACGAAGTCGTCGTCGTAGTTCTGCACCAGGTTCCAACTGTAGGCCTGAAGCTTATGCTCGATGCGATCCATGATCGCAGCTGGACCAAATACTCGAAGCACTTTTTTCCTTCCCACCATGAGCCTCAACAACCAGTCGAAGTCGGCGAAGTGGTCCATATGTGCGTGTGAAACAAATAAATCGCTCACGCGCAACAGCTTCCGCGTTGCAATCGCACGCAGATTTCCGCAGTCGAACAGAA
>CAMYIN010000113.1 GCA_947258495.1 uncultured Gammaproteobacteria bacterium | reverse complement strand
CCACCAGTGGCGCCACCTCGGCATTGAACGACTCGCCGAGCTCACGAATCGCATCCTCGTGGATCGCTTTTTGTGCGCTGATGTCCATACCGCGCTTGACGTTGTAGGCGCCGCCGAGGACCATTACGTCCCGCACCGTGTCGGTACCGGAGCTTCCGCCCAGAGCTTCAATGGCGATTGCGCCAACGATCATCGCCGCACCCAGCAGATAGCGATTTGCGGCCTTGCGTTTGACCTCGCGCAGCGCGGCAGCCTCCTCGCTACGCGCCTTGCGCCAGTCGAAATAGGGATCTGACATGTCGGCATTGAACGTGTCGTAGTACCCGTTTACCACATCGATCAGCATGTGTTCGCGCTCGCGCACCTTTATTACGCGGTCGAGCATCGGATCGTCCTGTGCAGGCAGCCTTTGAATACGATATTCACCATCGTCGGTCTCGGCGAGAAAGCCATCGAACGCCTGCGGTGCCAGCGACTCACCGAATCTCAATTGGGCGATGCGCTGAATCTCTACGATCTTTTCCGCCGATAACTTCACTTTGTGGCGGTACAGGTCGTTGGCGATGCGGTTGTAGACGTCTTGGAATATTTCACCGTCATCGGTATCGAAGTAGGCCTGGGCGTCCACCTGCTTTTCATACGCGGTGTTGTACCACCGGTCTCCGGTGGCGTCGGTAACCGTTATCTCCAACTTCAAGACCTCACCGTCGGATTCCACAATCTTTCCTTCCACCAACACATCCACCGCGTGGGTTTGCGCCGGCACCACACGCACCGCGCCCCAGTGACCCGTCCCCTGCAACGTGTCGCGCACAACGAGCGGTATAAATCGCGCCTCTGCGGATCGGATCTCCGTAGTCAGGCCCTTCTTTTGACGGTCCTTATCACTGATCTCGCCGGGGTCGAAAACGCGAATGCCGACGTCAAGGAGTTGTTGCTCTTCGAGCTCGACCTGCGCATTGATCACCGGCGTGTCTTCAACCTGTTCTGCGATAGGCATCGTCTGGCATCCCGCGCCGAGCGCAGCCACTATCGCTACAATGATCAGCAATCCATTTGATCTCCACATGGTCATTTCGCCTGAGCCTTACCTGATTTATATCGACGGTACTCTTCCCACAACTTCTCACGAAGTTCGGGGTCGGTCTCGTTCTCTGCCGCTTCACGCAGCTGCCGAGCTACGACGTCGTCATCGCCGGCGTCGGGCACATCGTCCCGCTCGACCGCACCACTGCGTTTACCGTCTTTCCTGGCGCCGGCCTGGTCAACCTTTGCCGTTTGACCCGCTTCACGGACCGCGCCGCTGGCACTCCGGTCGGACGACGTCTCGGTTTGCGTCTCGGCATCATCGGCCGAAGCGGTGCGCTCGCCGCGGCCGGATGCGGTGCTTGTCTTGTCGCCCGCTTGTTCGCCCTGCGCCGATTGATCGTCCCCTGCGCCCGCACTACCTGACTGTCCTCCGGTTCCCGATCCGGACCCGGTCTCCGCGTCGGGCGCACCGCGTTCCGTGCGCGCCAATTGCTCCATCTCACGAAGCAGCATCTCGTCGAACTCTGAGAGCGACGCTCCCAACCGCCGTTCCAACACCGTGATACGTTCGCCTTCGGTCTGCTCGTTGGGGAAAGACAGCGGGACATCTTTTACCGACGTGCCTCGTTGGCAGTTGGGCTCCAAAGACGTGTCGCCGGCCTCGGCCTTGAGGCGTAACACCGTCTGGCAACTCGCGCCAACCATCCGCTCCAGACGTTTCAAGAACGTTCGGTAGTCATCTAATTCCGCTCGCGAAAGGGCACCGCTTTGCCGCAGTTTTTCGAATTCCGCCACCGCACGCGTCTCGGCGGTAAGCGCCGCGTCCAGTGCCTGCCGAGCTGCTGACAAATCTACCGCGGCGTCCCCGGATGCGGCGGTGCCGGTAACCGCACCTACCCCTAACAGGGACAATAAAAGCGCGCCCAGTCTGGCGCGACAGCGATTCTGGACCATACCCTTATTCGAGAATGCGTTCTTTGCGAAGTTCAACCCGACGCACAGTAATTCTGCGCTCATCGTCAAGCCCTGGATCTATCCCCGTAAACCATGATCCAAGAATACCATCGGGCCCGTCCGGAAAGCAGTGCGATGCGTCAAAGACTGTGAAAAACCCGGCTCCAGTGGTCCCCGTCGCCGCCGCTTCAATTTTAAAAACAACTATATATATCAAGTAGTTATAAATCTATCCGCCGACGAATCCGCGACATTGCATAGGTCCGACTCAGGTTGAGATCAATGTCCAATCAATTGCCGTAGTCCGCCGGATAGTCGCGGCCGAAACCCCAGCGCCAGTGAAAAGGAATGAGGCGATACCCACCGACACGCGACCCCAGATACATCAGTGACCCCATCCATGACGCATAGCGATCCGACACGCACCGCCTCAACGCCCTATCGGCGTCACGGCGCTGTTGGGCGCTGCCGCCGCACCAGTAGGGAATATCATGGGTGACACAACACTCCGCCCAACTCCCGTCCGGCCACAGGGTGCAGCCATCGGTGACGAAGGGCCGCGCCGGAGGTCCGAAAGTCACACTTTGTTGACAAAACTGTTCTGCCCTGCGCTCCAGCTGTGCCGCGTCGGTGTGCAACCAGTGAGCATCAACGCCAAAAAAGTTACGGCTGCATGCGTTGGTTTCACGGACTGCCGACTTGGCCAACGGCGCGCGGT
>CAMYIN010000112.1 GCA_947258495.1 uncultured Gammaproteobacteria bacterium | reverse complement strand
ATCTGCCGGAACCGCTGGAAATGTCTATCGCGCCACCCATTGCACGAACCAGAGTTCGCGTGATCGTGAGGCCGAGACCGGTGCCGCCGTATCGGCGCGTCGTCCGGTTGTCCGACTGCTGGAACGGCTCGAACAGGCGCTCTTTGTCCTCCGGCGCGAAGCCAATACCGGTGTCCAACACTTCGATAGAAACGACTGCGTGAGAGTCGACCCACGATTTGAGCGCGACGCGAATCCGTACCTCTCCCTCTTCGGTGAACTTGACCGCGTTGTTCACGAGGTTGGCGACGATCTGACCGATTCGGATCTTGTCTCCGTAAACGCGTTCGGGTACTTCGGGAGCGACATGCAACGACAACGTCAACGCTTTCTCCGACGCTGCGGGCGTCAGCAGCGCCACGGTGGATTCGACCACAGCTCCCAGATCCATGACGTCGTTCTCTATCACCAGTTGCCCGGCCTCGATCTTGGAAAGATCCAGAATGTCGTCGATGATCTTCATCAGCGCCTGCGCCGACTCCTCCATGGGTTTCAGATATTCTCTTTGCTCCTCGCTAAGATCGGTTTTCGCCATCAGCGACAAGAAGCCGAGTATGCCGTTTATAGGCGTTCGAATCTCATGACTCATGTTCGCCAGGAACGTGGACTTGGCGATATTCGCACGTTCCGCTTCCCGGCTGGCCAGGATCAGCTCTTCCTGTATGCGTTTTCGCTGTGTGATGTCCCTCGCGATGCCGTGGAAACCGACGATCTTATCGTTGTCAATAATCGGCCTGGAGCCGATCTCGAAATTACGTATGGCGCCACCGCGGGTGATGGCGTCCAGTTCGTAGTTGATGTGCCTTTCCCCTTTGGCGTGCCGCTTGAAGATACTACTGGCTTTCGGCATGTCGTATGGGGCCACCAGCTTTTCCCAGGTGAGTTCTTTGGCCTCCTCCACGGTATAGCCGAGCAAGCGCTCGACCGCACGGTTGCCGTCCAGAAAATGGCCTGTTAGATCGGTAGTGAAGACAATGTCGGTAGCATTCTCGAACAGGTCCCGATAGATCTCGTCGCTTGCGTGCCACCAATCGGAATTCCGGCTGAGCTTACCGCTGATGAGTCTCTTGTTGCTTGTGGTCATTCTCCCCCCTTCCGGTTGCCCCTCAAAGTCGCGCGCCGATGGCTCGCCCGTCGTGCATCAGATAGTTTACACTCCGGTCAGCATCTCCGGCGGTCGTGATAATAACAAGGATACAAACATGAATAATTCGGATCGCAGTACGAACCACCATATCCTTTTGGTTGACGATGATCCCCTTGTCGTAAATACGTTGCGTCCCGGCCTGTCGCACGCCGGCTATGATGTCGACGTGCGATGCGACGGCAGTTCGGCGCTCACCAGTTTCCGTACAAATACCCCCGACCTCGCAATTGTGGATGTAATGCTTCCCGATATCCTGGGGACCGAGCTCGCGGCCAGAATGATGGATATCTACTACCGCCCGATCATCATCCTCTCCGGGCATAGCGACGCCGAGATCGTCAAAGCGGCTATTGGCAACGGCGTTTTCGGCTATCTGGTCAAACCGCTGTCCGCGGAACAACTCGTACCCAGCATCGAAACGGCCCTGGCGCGATTCGGCGATGTGCACCAGCGTGTCGCCGCGCATTTCGGGGGCTCCGGCGTCGACGACCTGCAGATATACGACCTCCTGGACCGATTTGCCATGGGCCTCATCGTCATCGACGACAAACTGCATATCCACTACCACAACCAAGCGGCCAGGGGCCTGATCGACAGCGGGGCATCGATCGTCAGCAGTGGAGGCCGGCTGGCCGCCGCCCAGGCGCATCACGGCCAGGCCTTCAATCGGGTCCTTCGTTGCGCCTTGGGACACAACGGCAATGCCTGCATGGGCGCAATGACCCTGGAGCACGCAACCGCGGGCGCGATCCAGGTCTGGGCCCGGCCGCTGCACAACGACCGTTGCCTCGGCTCCGCCTACGCAATCGTGACCATCCTCGACCTGAGCCGGCCGACGCCGGCGCCGGAACCCCTGCTGAAGGCACTCTACGGCCTCACGGCCAAAGAGTGCCTCCTGGCCGCGGCGTTGCTGAACGGCAAGACGATTGATCAATACTGCGAATCCCGATTCATTTCCGCGAATACGGCGCGCACCCATCTGAAATCTATTTACCGCAAGACCAACACCAACCGGCAGGTCGACCTGGTGCGATTATTGTCCCGGCTTCTGGGCGGCATGATCCCTGATGCCGAGTCGAACTGAGCCCCGCCGACGCCAGAGGCATAGGCTATCCGTGCGCCGCGGGCAAATCTTCACCCAAATGGGTGAACCGCTTCGCACGCCGTGGCGAAATTTCGAAAAACCGCGAAGCAAGCAGACGCCGGGGCGCCGCGCAGACGCCGGAAAATCGAGGTGTCGAGCCGAACCAGGCCGAATGGCGCTCCTCGAAGGGGCGGGCGGCGCTCCGCACGGTGGGAGATTTCCGGGACACGGTCTACCTGCCTGCATGCCGCCTCGGCGCCGGATTCGCTGGCGGAGACGGTCCTGCGGATTCTCGCGCCATTCCGCCCGCACGAAGCTTTGGGTTCACCGCTGGCCCCAGACCGCAAACCCGCTCTAGCCTGCATTTCTCACCAAGGCGGCCGTGGTCGTTGCTATAGTCCCGTTGATACGAGTACGTTGCCTCTTGCTCGACAATACAGTCTGTATCAGCGACACCTATCCCGGTCCTGGCTGGTCCAGGCACGCCGGAACTTGGGGATCCTGATGAGAAATGCAGGCTAGACGGAAGCGCCAGTAGGGACGATCGAGACCATTCGGAACCCACCTCCTGTTGCGACGATGCTTGCCGGGCGGCGTGGAAACCCGATTCTCGCAAGCCGACGCAAGCGGCCGCCCCGTGGCTGTCTGCCGTCGGTGCGCGACGCCTTCTTGTCCGTATCCTAAATCAACCGACGGCCAGTCGGTTGTGGGCGTCGGCGCCTGCGCTGTTCAAAGTGGTGAACGGTTTCGGAGGCTCGAGCGCATTTCCCTGCGCGTATTTAATACCCATATCGCGGAGCCGGTTTACCGTCGCCTCGGACTCGGCGCATTCGGCGATGGTCTCGATGCCCATGAGCTCGCCGACCCTGTGGATCGCCTCGACCATTGCCTCGTCGATGGGGTCCTTGTCCATTTTTCGAACGAAATCTCCATCGATCTTCAGAAAGTCCACAGGCAACGATTTCATATTGCGATACGCGGATATACCGCTGCCGAAGTCGTCGAGGATGAACCGGCAACCACGTTCCTTTAGGCTCTCCATGAAAGTCTGCGCTTCCGAGGAATAGCAAATGGCGGATGCTTCCGTTATCTCGAAATAAACGCGTTCTGCGGGGATACTGGCGGAGTCCAATTGTCGGTGTAGGAACTCAATGAATCGTGCATCATTCAAGGAGGTGCCCGAAACGTTCAATGCGAGCCCGGCGGCAGACAAGAGATCAATTCGCGGCCCTACTACTCTCAAGGTTCGCTCAATGACCCAGCGGTCGATGGTCGGCATCAACCCATACCGCTCGGCAGAGCTTATGAAATCCTTGGGATAGACAATGTTGTTCTGCTTATCCATCAGCCGCAGCAGGATCTCGTACATGATGGGAGAGGCGGCGGTGCCTTCAATGCGCATAACCGGTTGGCAGTACAAACGGAAGCGTCCTTCGTCCAGCGCCGATACGAATTCAGTTGCCCGGCTCATGGAAGAGTCGTGCTTGAGCACCGCGTCGTCGTTGCGGTCGTAGACGAATGCGCGATTCCGCCCCTGTTCCTTGGCCATGTAACACGCCACGTCGCTTTGTCGGATCACTTCGCCGAAATCCCGGGAATCACGCGTGATCGCGGTGAGGCCGATACTTGCGGACACGTTGAAGGCACTCTCATGCCAGTCGAAACGGAAACCACGCACGTCGTCCACAATTCGGTTGGCTATATCCGTCGCGTTTTCCAGAGAACGATTCCACAGCAGCATCGCAAACTCGTCGCCTCCCAGGCGCGCCAGGGCGTCATGGCTTCGCGTTCGGCGTCGAAAAAGATTCGCAATCTGCCGCAGCAGCTCGTCACCGGCGGTATGGCCTACTGTGTCGTTGACGATCTTGAACTGATCTAGGTCTATATAGAACATCGCGTGTTCGGTGCCTTGTTCTTTGGCGCCTTCAACGGCTTGCTTGACCCTTTTTTCGAACGCGTCCCTGTTCAACAATTTTGTCAACGGATCACGGTTCGCTTGGTACGCGAGCTTCTGGTTCAACTTGTGCTCGTGGGTCACGTCTTTCCCGGTTCCCCGGTACCCTGCGAATTTCCCCTCCATGTCCGGGAAGGGGGTGCCGCTTATGCGCATGATGCAGAAACTGCCGTCGATCTTTATCAAGGGAAATTCGAAGTCACGGAAAGGCTGCCGCGCGTCGAGATCGCGCTTGAACTGGTTCCATCCCGTCAGGTCTTTGTTCCAATAGGTGGTGAGGTCGATCAACGTTTGACCCAGCACCCTTTCCGGGGACACACCGCTCTTCTCCTGGAGTTTCGGAGACAAGTACACGATACTGAGGCCGGCATCGGTCTCCCACAGCCAATCGGCGGCTGCCTCAGCGAAATGCTTGAAGCGTTCCTCGCTCTGCCGGAAGGCGTTCTCGGCGACCTTCCGCTTGGTAATATCGAGCGCCTGAATCAGCACAAACGTGCTTTTTCCGCGTCCGCTCACTACTCGGTTGCGGTATTCCCAGGCCCTGGCTTCTCCGTCCTTGGTCAGCAGCTCGAAACAACCCCGGGCGATACTCTTCTCCCTAACTTCTTCCAGGTACTCATCGAAACCTTTCCTGCCGTAAACGGTAAAAAAATCCCCGAAGCACGACCCGACCATCTCTTCCTCAGAGGTGCGCAGCGACTCCAGCATGGCTGGATTGACGGATTTGATGTTGCCATTCAAGTCGTGGGCCCCGATCAACGCCCAACCGCGGTCTACCAGCGTGCGATAATGCGAGTCTATTTCCCGTGCCTCGTTGGCTCGGCGATATGCGAACCAGATCAACCCTACGATACAGGTGGGGACGACAATGAAGAGCTTGTCCAGATTGTGAAAGCGAATGAAGTCGAACAGGTCCAGCGCCACCGAGCCCAGATAGATAAAGCCGCCTGCGAAAAAGACCAGTATGAGATCACGCACCGCATGGGTGGTGAATCGCATTTCATCATTGTTAAGGCGCATTGCCGTATCGGAACCCCCGAGACCGTACAGCCGTGAACAAAGGTCTGGCGTGCGGAACGACGCCAGACACCCCACAGAAATAAGTATAGCCAATAATCCACCGCCATAAGCCGGAGAGCGTCAGCCCCGGGGATCGTCCGCACGCAGGCGCTCGAGCCGCAGTCTTTGGCGATCGTCGAAGAGCCGCCGCGCTCCCAGATATATCGCCGACAAGGCCCCGAGGCCGCTTGCGCCCGCGATCAAAAACATTATTACTATCTGGTACTTAACGGCTTCCAGCGGAGGAATCCCCGCGAGGATCTGGCCGGTCATCATGCCCGGCAGGCTGACGACACCGGCGGCCGCCATGGCGTTGACGATCGGCACCAGGGCTACATGGACGCTGTCACGCTGGATATCGGTCATGGCCCGACGCCAGGGATGTCCCAGGGCGAGGCGCGCCTCGATCTGGTTGCGCTGCCGTACCGCGGCCGAGGTCAGCCGATCCAGACCGAGCGCAATGGCGGTCATCGCGTTTCCCAGCAGCATCCCCAGCAGGGGTACGGCGTATTGCGGCATATACCAAGGCTGGGGTTTCAACACCACGAACAACGCCAGAACAGTTACGCCGAACGACGACACGAACAGTGCTCCGGCGTTCAGCCCGATCCCCCACAATCCCGACATTGGATTAGTCTGCCGGGCGCCCACTTCACGCGTGGCTACCGCGAGCATCACCAGAGCCATGAGCACGACCCAGGTGAGACTTGCGTTCTCGAACAAGACCTTTAACACCTGTCCCACCAACAGCAACTGGACGACCGTGCGCACGCCGGCGATCAACAGCCCCTGCGCGATGCCGAGCGAGAGCGCGATCGACACTGCGGCAAGCAGCAACACCAACACTGCCGACAGCAGTAGATCATGGTATGTCAATGCGATGACGCCCACGATCGCTCCGGGCGCGGAATATCGCGCAGCGTGTTGTCATGGAACTCGAAAGCGCGATCGGCGATACGCGCTCGCTGATTGCGGTCGTGGCATACCCATAGAACCGCCGTTGCCGAAGCCCGAACCCATCTGCGCACCAGAGACTCCATTCGCAACGCCGATTCGCGGTCGAGCGACGCGGTGGGTTCGTCCAGCAGTAAAACACGTGGCTCGGTACTCAAACTCCGCAACAAAGCCAAGCGCTGCCGCTCCCCGGTCGACAACCGGGATGTGTTTTGCTTCAGTATTGTCTCCGCCAGCCCCAACTGCGCCAGCATATCGACATCGGGCGAGGTCGCGAAGTGATCGCCCGCGCGCGCGGACCACCAGGCGCTCTCGGTGGCCACATACGCCACGCGCCGACGCCACTCCGGTCCGGTGTAAAGGCGTCGCTCAAGGCGGTCGAGCAGCGCCCGGCCGACGCATGGATCAAGATCCGCCACCGCGCGCAGGAACAGGGTCTTTCCGCAACCCGAAGGGCCGCTCAGGGACACCACCTCTCCAGCGCTAACGGCCATCGAGACGACAGCTGTGGAATCGGCGCCCGCGCGCCGCGCAGCGAATTTCTCGAGCTCAAGTACAGTCGTCATAGTCCGGCCGGTCCCCTCGGTATTCTATCAACCGGCTACCGCCGCCGTATCGAGGCCGGTATCATGTAGTCGCTGCAACTCGCCGCAAAGAGAAAACGCCCTTGGCCGGACTAAAACTCGCAGGTAGAGCCCCGCCGCACTGTAATCCGAGCGGGGCCCCATTGGTGATGCCGCGGCGGCGGTTCGAACGACCCGCCTCGTCGCGGCGGTCGCCGCGACCGCACCGGGTTGCAGCCGGTGAACGTCGCCCATTGCGGCCGCGATACACCACCACAGAACCGTATTGCGACGCCGCACACTGGCGTCTGGATTGACCACGCTGCGTGAACGATCGCCTGCCCCGCATTGTGCTCACCCCCGGAGAACCTTCCGGGATCGGTCCGGATCTCGCCATCGTGCTCGCGCAACGGGAACTGGGCTGCAGCCTCGTCGCCGTCGCCGATCCCGAACTGCTGGAGCAGCGCGCCGGTGTCCTCGGTCAACGTGTACGCGTCGTCGAATGGCGCGGCGAACCACATCGCTCCGGCGCGCTCGCGGTCATCCCGGAGACCCTGCGCGTACCGGTGCAGGCGGGCAGTCCCGATCCAAGAAACTCCGCCTACGTTCTTGCCAGCCTGGATCGCGCGGTGGACGCTTGCGTCGCGGGGCAAGTCGATGCCCTGGTGACGGGACCGGTGCACAAAGGCGTGATCAACGAATCGGGGCTGCGGTTTTCCGGTCATACCGAATACCTGGCGGAGCGCACCGGTGCCGAGTGCCCGGTGATGTTACTGATGGCGGGGACGTTGCGCGTCGCCCTGGTCACGACTCACGTCCCGCTGGCGGACGTGAGCGAGCGGCTCACCCGTGTACGGCTGGAAAGCGTAATTCGTGTGCTGGCATGCGACTTCCCAGGCAAGCTCGCGCTGGCACACCCGCGGATTGCGGTGTGCGGCCTGAACCCGCACGCGGGGGAGGGAGGACATTTGGGGACGGAGGAAATCGAAGTGATCGGACCGGCGGTGGAGAAACTCAGGCGATGCGGCGTGAGCGTATCCGGACCCTGGTCCGCAGACACGGTTTTCACGAAATCGCAACTCGCGAACTTCGACGTCGTCTTGACCATGTATCACGATCAGGGTTTACCGGTGATAAAGTACGCGGGGTTCGGACGCGCCGTGAACGTTACCCTCGGCCTGCCGATAGTGCGCACTTCGGTGGATCACGGCACGGCGCTGGAGCTTGCCGGCAGCGGCAGAGCGAACGCGGGCAGCATGGCGGAGGCGGTGAACGTCGCCATCGACATCGTCCACAACCTGACATCGGCACATGCCGGAGCAGCGGCGCGCGACCCCGCATGAGCGCGCCGGTTCCCAAGAAATCGCTGGGGCAGCACTTTCTTCGACAAAGATCCGTCGTTGATAAGATCGTTGACGCCTTCGGCCCCGAGCCGGGGGAGACCGTCGTCGAGATCGGCGCGGGCGAGGGTGCGCTGACGCTGGTGCTCGCCCCGAGGGTGGCGGCTCTGCACGTTATCGAGATCGATGAGCGCCTCGTCGCCCAATTGTTGCAGCAATCCGAGAAATTCCCCAACCTGGTGGTGCACCACGCCGATGCTTTGCGCTTCGATTACTGTGACGTTTGCCCGGCGGGCACGCGCATCCGCGTCATCGGCAACCTGCCGTACAACATCTCCACACCTCTGCTCTTCCGCTTGCTCACCCACGCGCAGTGTATCGACGAACTCTGGCTGATGCTGCAGAAGGAGGTCGCCGAACGCGTCCGCGCGGCGCCGGGGAACAAGGATTACGGCCGCCTGAGCGTCATGGTGCAGCAACAATGCGTCGTCGAACCGGTGTTGTCGGTGTCCCCGGGGGCCTTCTTTCCGCGGCCCCAGGTCGAGTCTTCGGTAATCCTCCTGCGACCCCACCGACCGACGCCATACCCGATATCCCATGTCGATAGGTTCAACGACATCGTTCGCAGGGCCTTCAGCCAGCGGCGAAAGACCCTGAAAAACGCCCTGCGGGGCGCCATCGACGCGGCGCAGATTCGCGCAGCGGGCATCGATCCCAATCTCAGGCCGGAGCAGGTCAGCGTTGCGGACTATGCCCGTTTGAGCAGGATTTCACCCTGACCCCGCTCCAGCGCCACGGGGATGCCGCGTATAATGCGCCATCAGGGTGGGTGTTTACACGACCCGCAACGGGACCCGAAGTCCGCCGTACCCGTGCCAGGTCCGCCATGCCACGGCGCCGGCACCGAAAGGGCCGAGTCCGCGCACGGCGATTGGGCGGAGACGTGCACGCTGGTCAAGGGATTTGTCTTTCCTTGATCGTGCCGATTCGACACGCAGACCAACAAGAAGGCAACAACCCATGATGCTCCGTTTTACCACCGTGACCGGCGCCTTGTTACTTGTACACCAGGTCGTGTACGCCGGATTTTTCGACTGCAACGTTCTCTACGATGAATACGAAAGTCTGATGGCGAATCAGTTCCTCGTGGCGCCGGAACGCTACGTGGCGACGAAGGTAAACACGTTCGCTCGTACCGAATTCGAGCAACTGCAAAAAGGGGCCTTCAAACTCTATCCGGAACGAGCCGACAGGGGCATCGGGGTGTTTCGCAGCAGCGCGAATCTGCATGGCAAGTTTCTGTTCCGTTGGTTGCAGCCGTTGCCGGACCAACCACCGCATGTGCTCATCGAGCAGGGTGTCGTCTACGGACGTGTGGCAGACGGCTACGCTCCGGTGCTGTTCGCCCCGCTCCGCTTGAAGCCGGGGTCAGCCGTAGATCTCGATACCGGTCGGTCGGCGGCCTTCGAGCCGCAGGGTGGACCGTCCGCCGAGAAAGTGCGCAAACAAGTGGATATGGTTTATCTTCAGGAGGCGCAATCGGGCGAGTATGTGTTGCAGGCGGTCAACGGCGCGTTGCTGCACTTTCCCCTCGAGTCCATGTGCCATAGACCGCAACACGGCGCGAACAGTCCACGACAAAATTAGCAGCAAGGCTCGTGCGCGGCTGGAAAACTCGCTTCAAACGCATTTGGTCCCCGCCCCTCGCTCAGCCGCCGCCGTCGACTCGATATCGGCCATTGCCGCCTCGATCCAGGCCTCGGCCTTTGCCATGACGTGCCGTACGCGAACCCCGGCGACCGCGATCGGCGGCCCGACGACGACCTGAATTTCACCCGGGCGCTTGATGAAGCCGCGACGCGGCCAGTAACGGCCCGCGTTGTGCGCCACGGGCACCACCGGTACGCCGGCCTTGACCGCCAGCAACGCACCTCCGGGGTTGTAGCGCCCCGATTCCCCCGGAAGCACACGCGTTCCCTCGGGAAACACCACGACACAGCGGCCCTCCCTGAGGCGGCTCGTGCCCTGGGTCACCAGTTTTCCCAGTGCCCTCACGCCGCCACGTCGATCGATGGACACGGGCCGGGTGGCGGCGAGCGCCCAGCCGAAAACAGGGATCCGCAACAGTTCCCGCTTCAGTACCCACGCCTGCGGAGGAAAAATCACCTGGAACGCAATCGTCTCCCACGCCGATTGATGCTTGGACAGGATCACGCACGGATCCCGCGGCAAATGCTGAAGGCCCTGGACGCGGTGCGTCACGCCGCAGGTGAGCCGCAGCCACCAGAGCACGAAATGCGCCCAACCGGCAATCAGGCGTGCGCGGGGAACGGCGGGCAGGGGGTAGGCCAGTATCGCCACCGGCGTATACAACACCGCGGACACGACCTGCCCGAACAGGAAAAGCAAAGAGCGCAAGAACCGCATCCCTGCCTCACGTCTTCCGCGATTCCGGGTGCTGCAGCAGATTTCGCATACGCTCGTCCAGTTCACCGCTGAGCAGGGAATCCACGAATGCCGCAAGGTCGTCGTACACCGCCGTATCCGCAAGATCGCTGTCCCGCAGCCCGGATTGCGTCAACGACCCGTTGCCGGTTCTCACCAGGACCGGCAGCGCGTTCACGCTCCGGGCAGCCTGCAGGTCCCGCAGAGAATCTCCCACGGCCGGCACCGCGGAGAGGTTGATCTTCAGGCGTTCCGCCAAATCCAGCAGCATTGCGGGCTTGGGTTTACGGCAATCGCAACCGTCATCCGGTCCGTGAGGGCAAAAAAATATTGCGTCGATCTCTCCACCTTTTTGGTGGATACGCTCGAGCATATGCACATGGATCTTGTTCAAAGTGTCCACGGTAAACAAACCCCGCGACACCCCCGACTGGTTGGTCACCACCATGACTCGATAATCGGCACGGCACAATCGGGCTATCGCCTCGAGGCTTCCGTCGATGGGCGCCCATTCCTTGGGCGACTTGATGTATTGGTCCGAGTCGTGATTGATGACGCCGTCGCGGTCCAGGATTACCAAGCGCATGGTCGTCGCCGACTACTCGAATTCCGACACACGCACCCGTCCATCTATACGGCGGGCGGTGCGATTTTCCAGTGTATGCATCTTTTTCCAGAACGCCTCGTTCAGGTCCAGTTCCGCGGAAATAGCGGTACCCAGCAACAGGATCATTAGGTCGGCGCATTCCTCGGCGAGTTGGCTCTTGTCGCGGCCCTTGGTTACGCAAGCCGAAATCTCGCCCAGCTCCTCCGCCATGAGGGCCATGCGGTACACCAGGTCTTCACCGCCGGATTCCTTGAAGCGGTGTTTATCGTGGAACGCCTGCACCGCGTCCAGCATCGCTCTGTAGGAGTCTGTATTCATGTCATGCGTACAACCGGGGCCGTTTCGTCACGAATCGTTCGAGAAAGTTTGCGCTCACCCGCCGCTGTCTTGCAACTTGGATACGTCCGCCGTGCGCAAGAACAATTCTTGTATTCTGGTGAGCAACGCAAGGCGGTTTCCGCGTATCACCTCGTCGTCCGTCATGACCAGGACCTGGTCGAAAAACCGATCGACGGGGTCCTTCAAAGCCACCAGCTTCGTAAGACCCCGGTCGTATCTGCCGTCGTCGAAATGTTTCTGCGCCCGTCTGCTGAGTTTCTGCAATGCTTCATACAACCGTATTTCCTCGGGCTCTGTGAGCACGCTCTCGTCGATTTTCGCGGGTACGGTCTGTTTGCTCTTGCGCAGAATATTCCGGATGCGCTTGTTGGCGGCGGTGAGGTTGGCTGCTTCCGGCCGGCGGCGGAATTCCGCCACTGCGCGGAGGCGTTTTTCGAAATCCAACGGGCTAACGGGACGGGTGCTGATCACCGCGTTGACTTCGTCCGCCTGGAAATCCGCGGCGACGTAAAACGCCCGCTGGCGTTCAAGCATGAACTCAAACACGCGATCTGCCACATCGTCCGGCACCGCCGGCGACGCGTCTTGTTGCCGATAGATACGCACGGCATCACGCAGCAGCGCGAACAAATCGAAGCCCAGGCCCTTTTCCGTGAGTATGCGCAAGACCCCCAGCGCCGCCCGCCGCAGCGCGTAGGGGTCCTTGTCGCCACTGGGCTCTTCTCCCGCACTGAAAATTCCGACCAGGGTGTCCAGCCTGTCCGCGATCGCCAGCACCTGCCCCACTCCGCTGCGTGGAAGCCGATCGCCGGCGAAGCGGGGCAAGTAGTGTTCCTCGATGGCGCGCGCCACCGCAGCCGGCTCGCCGTCGTGTGCCGCGTAGTAGCGCCCCATCACCCCCTGCAATTCCGGAAACTCCCCGACCATCTCGGTCACCAGGTCGGCCTTCGCCAGCGACGCCGCGCTTTCGCAGTGCTGCACGTCCGCCCCGCAGCCCGACGCGATCACCGCCGACAGGGCCCGCACGCGCTCACTCTTGTCGAACATAGACCCCAGCTTTCTGTGGAAAAGCACTCCCCGCAAGGCGTCGACGCGGGCACGAAGCGGCTGCTTACGGTCCGTTTCCCAGAAGAATCGCGCGTCGGACAAACGCGCTCGGAGCACCCGCTCGTTGCCCTCTCGGACTCGTCCCGGGCGTTTGCTCTTGATATTGCTCAGGGTTATGAAGAACGGCTGCAGGCGGCCGTTGTCATCGGCGAGCGGAAAGTACTTCTGGTGGTCGCGCATGGACGACACCAGGACTTCCGGGGGCAACTCCAAAAACGCCCTGTCGAACTCACCCAGAACGGGTACCGGCCATTCCACAAGCCCCGTGACCTCATTCAGCAGAGCGGGATCCGACACCGGAATTGCGTTTTGGCGTTTCGCGATGCGCCTGACGTGACGCTCGATGCGTTGCCGCCGATCGTCGAATGCGGGGATTACAAACCCGTCTTCTTTCAACAAGCGTTCGTAGTCATCGGCGTCGGTCACGCGCAGTCGGCGTTCACAATGAAATCTGTGGCCCCTGGTATAAACATCGGAGGTTACCGACAACATTTCCGTCTTTACCGGCCGTCTGCCGTGAATGACAACCAACCAGTGAACCGGCCGCACGAATTCGGCCGCGCCGTCGCCCCACCGCATTCGTTTCCGGATAGGCAGTTGCTTGACGGCGTATTCTACGCACTTGGGAATCAGCGCCGCCGCGGCTTCGCCGCTGCGGGTGACGCGATACATCAGCCGGGCGCCTTTACTGTCACGGACTTGAGCCAGCTGATCGACGTCCACTCCGCAGGAGCGGGCAAAACCGGTAGCGGCCTTGGTGGCGCGGCCCTGCCGGTCGAAGGCGGCGGCCACCGCCGGACCGCGCCGCTCCACCTGTTGGTCCGGCTGCTTGTCGAGCACCGATGGTATCCATGCGGCCAAACGCCGGGGGGACGCAAACCAGCGCGGCTGCAGATCCGGTTCCGCCCGCAGACCGGCCTCGGCCAGACCCCGGCACAGGGCCTCGGCGAAGGCACGCCCCAGCGCCGACAAGGTGCCCGGCGGCAGCTCCTCGGTTCCGATTTCCACCAGCAGGTTTGCGGATTTCGGCCTCGCGGCTGCGGCCGTCACGACGGCGAGGCGGCGCCCTGACCGCGAGGAAATCCGAGCCTCTCGCGGCTCGCGTAGTACGCCTCCGCGACCGCCCGCGCCAGGTTGCGGACGCGGCCGATGTAGCGCGCGCGCTCGGTCACGCCGATGGCGTGGCGCGCATCCAGAAGATTGAAGACGTGAGAAGCCTTCAGCACCATCTCGTAAGCGGGCAGCGGCAGCCCGCTCTGCATCAGCGCGTTGCTCTGCGCCTCGAAGGCGTCGAATTGACGGAACAGGTCCGGCACGCTCGCGTGGTCGAAGTTGAAGGAGGACATCTCGACTTCGTTTTGGTGGTAGAGGTCCCCGTAACAATAGCCTTTGCTCCAGACGAGATCGAAAACGCTGTCGACGCCTTGAAGATACATCGCCACACGCTCCAGCCCGTAGGTGATTTCGCCGGTGACCGGGCGGCAATCGAGGCCGCCCACCTGTTGAAAATAGGTAAACTGGGTGACCTCCATGCCGTTCAGCCATACTTCCCATCCCAGTCCCCAGGCCCCGAGAGTGGGAGACTCCCAGTCGTCCTCGACGAAACGAATGTCGTCCCGGAGGGGGTCGATGCCCAGGTAGCGCAAAGATTCCAGGTACAAATCCTGAATGTCGATCGGTGACGGCTTCAGGATCACCTGATACTGGAAATAATGCTGCAGCCGATTCGGGTTTTCGCCGTAGCGACCGTCCGTGGGCCTGCGGGAGGGCTGCACGTACGCGGCGCTGATCGGTTCCGGGCCCACGGCGCCGAGAAAGGTCGCCGGATGAAACGTGCCGGCGCCGACCTCCATGTCGTAGGGCTGCATGATGAGGCAACCGCGGTCGGCCCAAAAGCGCTGGAGCGAAAGGATGAGGTCCTGAAAAGTCACGCGCTGCGTCTTGCTTATCGTCTTAGTTATTGATAACTCGGAGTGTTTCAACGGACGGCCGAAGGCGCGAATTATACCGCAGGCAGTGTTGTTGGCGAGGCCGCGGCACGCGCGGCGAAGTGGTTAGACAACACCTTCGAATTGGGGTAAGGTTCCCCTCTCGTAAAGGTCGCTATTGCGCCCAAGTCACCGAGGAGGAGCAGGCGTCATGCCTGTGTAAGAAACCGTAGGGGCCCCGCTGGGGGCCCTTTCGTTTTCGGGCCTCGGCGCCGGACGCGTACACTGCCGCTATGACCGAGCAACGAAAGGCGATCGCCCTGATATCGGGTGGACTCGATTCCATGCTGGCCGCAAAGATGATCCGCGATCAGGGCGTCCACGTGGAAGGCATCAATTTCTTCACCGGCTTCTGCGTCGAAGGACATACCCACGCTATTCGCACGCATGATCGCAAGCGACCGAAACGCAATAACGCGCTCTGGGCCGCCGATCAGCTGAGAATCAAGCTGCACATCGTCGATGTTATCGAAAAGTACAAGGACGTGGTGCTCAACCCACGCTACGGATACGGCGCGAACCTCAATCCCTGCCTCGACTGCAAGGCATTCATGGTGGCACAGGCCCGCGAGTGGATGGAACGACACGCATTCGATTTCATCGTCACCGGCGAGGTCATGGGACAGCGTCCGAAGTCGCAGACGAAGAGCAAGCTCCCCATCGTCGCGGCGCGGTCCGGGACCTACGACCGCCTGTTGCGCCCGCTGAGCGCCAAGCTGCTCGAGCCCACGTTGCCCGAGCGCGAAGGCTGGGTCGACCGCGAAAAACTCGGTGATATCAGCGGACGCAGCCGTAAAACGCAGATCTCGATGGCGCAAAGATATGGGTTCAAGGATTTCGCGCAACCCGCGGGAGGCTGTTGTTTCCTTACCGACTCCTATTACGCCGCCAAGATGCGGGATCTATGGCGGAGTCGCGGTGACAGAGACTACGAATTCGACGACATCATGCTGTTGAAGGTAGGTCGACACCTACGGCCGAAACCGCATTACAAGCTCATTGTTGCAAGAGACAACGGAGAGAATCATTTCCTGCGCGGCTATCGAAATAGGTACACCCATCTGCAGATCGACGACCACCCGGGGCCGGTCGCCCTGGTCGACGGAGACCCCAGCCTGGAGGAGCTGAAGCTCGCCGCACGCATCACCGCGCGCTTCGGCAAGGGCCGAGAAGCGGACGCGGTGCGCGCCAGGATCAGCCGGCGCGACGGCACCGAACTGCTATTGTCTGTGGTCCCGCTGCGCAAAGGGCAAATCCCACAGGCGTGGTACGTGTGAACCGCCTGACCCTGGACGCCCGCAATCTAATCTGTCCGCTTCCGGTCATACGCACCCAGGAAAAAGTGGAGCACCTCCGCAACGGGGACGAGCTGGAGGTGCTGTGCACCGACCCGGGCGCGCTGCACGATATTCCCGCGTGGTGCCGCATCCACGGCCACGAAGTGGTCGAGACCGGCGAACACGCCGGCGACTTCGTGGTGCGCCTGCGCGTGCGGAAACTCGGCAATCAGACATAGCCCACGCCGTTGCGCACAATTACGGTGCATATTCTGAACGCTCGCACTATAATGGAGCGTTCTATCGCCGCGGATACACGATCGCCGCTCGGGATTCCACCACATCGGCCCCAATAGGTATTGGCACGTTTTCTGCTTGGTGCCTGGCTCTGCAGAACTTCGGTGCGTGTGGCAATCGGTCACACGCAGCCCATTTTGACGATAGTAGAGGAGATTCTCCATGTCTGTGTCAGACGTCCTGAACGCCATCAACGAACAGAATATTAAATTCGTAGATTTCCGCTTTACCGACACCAAAGGCAAAGAGCAGCACGTCACCGTCCCCGCGCATGTAGCCAACGAGACGTTTCTCGAAGACGGCAAGATGTTCGACGGCTCCAGCATTGCCGGTTGGAAGGGGATCAATGAGTCCGACATGATCCTGATGCCGGACGTCGATTCCGCGGTGCTGGATCCATTCCTCCAAGACAAAACGCTGCTGTTGCGCTGCGACGTCATAGAACCGGCGACCATGCAGGGCTATGAGCGCGATCCCCGCTCCATTGCCAAACGCGCAGAGGCCTACCTGAAATCCACCGGCATCGCCGACACCGCGTACTTCGGCCCGGAGGCGGAGTTCTTTATATTCGACGACGTGCGTTGGGACGTTGAGATGAGCGGCGCCTTCTACGAGATAGATTCCGCGGAAGCCTCTTGGAACACCGGCCGCCTGTACGACGAACGCAACCTCGGGCACCGACCGGGCGTAAAGGGCGGTTACTTCCCGGTACCGCCGGTGGACTCCCTGCAGGATATCCGCTCGGCGATGTGCCAGGCGATGGCAGAGATGGGTTTGATCATTGAGGTCCACCACCATGAAGTGGCCACCGCGGGTCAAGGCGAAATCGGCATGAGGTTCAACAGCCTGGTGCGCAAGGCGGACGAACTGCAGATATACAAGTACTGTATCCACAACGTCGCGGTGCAGCACGGAAAGACGGCCACCTTCATGCCCAAACCTCTGGTCGGCGACAACGGCAACGGAATGCACGTGCATCAGTCTCTGGCGAAAAACGGCGAGAACGTCTTCTCCGGCGACGGCTACGGCGGCCTGAGCGACACCGCGCTTTACTACATTGGCGGCATATTCAAGCACGCACGCGCCATCAACGCCTTCGCCAACGCGACGACGAACAGCTACAAACGGCTGGTGCCGGGCTTCGAGGCCCCGGTGCTGCTCGCGTACTCGGCGCGAAACCGCTCCGCGTCCTGCCGCATCCCCTACGAGACCAATCCCAAGGGCCGCCGCGTCGAAGTGCGTTTCCCGGATTCCGCGGGAAATCCGTATTTCACCTTCACCGCCATGCTCATGGCCGGGCTTGACGGCATTCAGAACAAGATCCACCCCGGTGAATCCTTCGACAAGGACCTCTACGACCTCCCCCCCGAAGAGGAAGCGAAGGTGCCGACGGTGGCGGATTCGCTGAAAACCGCGCTGGAGGCGCTCGACAAGGATCGCGAGTTCCTCACCGCCGGAGGGGTGTTCAGCGACGACACGCTGGACGCCTACATCGATCTCAAGATGGAGGAAGTGCAGGCATTGCATATGACTACCCATCCCATTGAGTTCGACATGTACTACAGCGTTTGAGGCGGCAAAACGCCCCCCGCCGGGGGCGTTTTCTCCCCATGGCGATGCCGAGCGAAGCGCGCGCGCAGCGGATTCTGGACAGCCTCAACACTGCGATCTTGACCTGCGACCGAGACCTCAAGGTGGTGTCTGCGAATCCCGCCGGCGAGGCGCTGTTCGGCGTGAGCACCAACCATCTGCTCCGGCGCTCGCTGTCGGACCTGTGCCCCAACGACCGCAGGGCCATCGCGCCGCTGCGCAACGCCCTGGAGACCGGACAGCCCGTGACGGCGCATGCGATGCGGCTGACGTTGTCGCCGGAGCTCACGATCACCGTGGACTACACGGCGACGCCGGTGAGCGGCTGGAACGACGATGTGCGCCTGATTCTGGAGCTGATACGCGTCGACCGCTTCCTGCGTCTGGCCCGAGAAGACAGTCTGCTGGATAGCTACGCCGCCGGGCGCGCCGTCCTGCGGGGCCTGGCGCACGAAATAAAGAATCCGCTGGGGGGGCTGCGGGGCGCGGCGCAGCTGCTCGACCGCGAGCTGCCGAACCGAGGCTACCGTGAGTATACCCGCATCATCATTCACGAGGCCGACCGTTTGCGCAACCTGGTCGACCGCATGATGGGCCCGCGCCAGCCGCTCAAGTCCGAAGCCGTCAACATCCACGAGGTCCTGGAGCACGTACGCAGGCTCGTGCAGGCGGAAAATCCCGAGGGTTTGATCTTGCTGCGGGATTACGACCCGAGCCTGCCCGACCTCAAGGGCGATCGGGAACAACTGATCCAGGCGATCTTGAACGTGGCGCGCAACGCGGTGGAGGCCATGGATGGACGCGGTCGCTTAGAACTGCGTACGCGCGTGAAGCGCTTCGTGACCATCGACCACGTCCGCCACCGGCGCGTCATCCACATAGAAATCGCAGACGATGGGCCCGGAGTGCCGGAAGAGTTGCGCGCGCAGATATTCTACCCGCTGGTTACCGGTCGTGCCGACGGCACCGGGCTCGGGCTTTCCATAGCGCAGGACATCCTCGGCCGGCACGGCGGCATGATCGAGTTCACCAGCGAACCGGGCGCGACCCGATTTTCCTTCTATCTACCGTTCAACAAACCGGGCAATCGGACATGAACCAAGTATGGATCGTTGATGACGACGCATCGATCAGGTGGGTCCTGGAAAAGGCGTTTAAGAATGCAGGGCTTCGCGCCCGAACGTTTGCGGACGGGAGCGACATTTCACAACGGCTCACGCGAGAACAGCCGGACGCCATCCTTACAGACATCAGGATGCCGGGGCCTTCCGGCCTGGAGCTCATGGAGGCGATCCAGGACATCGCGCCGGATGTACCGGTAATCGTGATGACCGCGCATACCGATCTCGAGAGCGCGGTCGCTTCCTATCGAGGCGGCGCGTTCGAATACCTGCCTAAACCCTTTGACGTGGACGACGCGGTGGCGCTGGCGCAACGCGCGATTGAGCAGCGTCAAAACGCGCACACCCAGGGCCGCGAGTCGGTCAACCAGGTGTCGGAGATCGTTGGCGAAGCGCCGGCCATGCAGGACGTGTTTCGCGCCATCGGACGGCTCGCGCACTCGAATATCAATGTCTTGATCTGGGGGGAATCCGGCACCGGGAAGGAGCTCGTCGCCCGTGCCCTGCATCAACACAGCCCGCGCAACGACCGGCCATTCGTCGCCATCAACACCGCGGCCATCCCCGCGGACCTGTTGGAGTCCGAGCTGTTCGGGCACGAAAAGGGCTCGTTCACCGGCGCTCACGACCGGCGTATCGGCCGTTTCGAACAGGCGCACGGCGGGACCCTGTTTCTCGACGAAATCGGCGACATGCCGGCGCAACTGCAGACCCGCCTGTTGCGTGTCCTCTCGGAGAACCGCTTCTACCGTGTGGGCGGCCACGAGCAGGTGAAAGTAAACGTCCGCATCTTGGCGGCGACGAACCAGGACCTGGAACGGAGAGTCCAGGAAGGCCGCTTCCGCGAAGATCTGTTTCATCGCTTGAACGTGATCCGCATCGCCTTGCCGGCGCTGCGCGATCGCCGTGAAGACATCCCGTTATTGACCGCGTATTTCCTCAAGCAGTGTGCCCGGGAGCTCGAGGTGGAACCCAAACGAATGTCCCAAGAGGCCTTCGACGTGTTGTGCCGATTCGACTGGCCCGGAAACGTGCGACAGTTGGAGAACATCTGCCGCTGGATAACGGTGATGGCGCCGGGGAGGCGGGTTTCCGAGAACGACCTGCCGGCTGAAATACGCGACCCGAAAGCAGAACCGGCGACGCGCAACGACGACTGGGAAGCGCCGTTGCGACGGCTCGTAGAAGAGAAATTGAACCGGGGCGACAACGCGATTCTGGCCGAGCTCGGAAGCAGCTTCGAACGCGTGCTGCTGGAGACGGCGTTGCGACATACCGGCGGACGCAAGCAGGAGGCCGCACGCCGTCTGGGCTGGGGGCGCAATACCCTCACCCGCAAGCTGCGGGAACTGGGGGTCTAGCCGGCTGCCCGCACGGACGAAGGGCGCCGACCGGGTAACGGCGCCGGTGGCACACCCATCAGCGGCCGCATGGCGTGCAGAAGATTTGCAAACAGGTGTTTGTGCTCCCGCTCCTCGCGCAAGAGCATCTGTTTCATGTGTTGCCGCTGAGTCGGCATGCGAAAGCATGCGGGGCAGTTGTCGGCGATGACCGGCAACGCGGCGGCGGCCGCAAAACTCGCGGTCTGCCGTTCACGCAGGTAGACAAGCGGTCTGATAACCCGAAGATCGCCGGCATCAATGACATAGTGCGCCTTCATAGTCTCCAGGCGTCCGCGATGAAATGCGCTCATCAGCAGCGACTCGGCGAGGTCGTCGAGATGTTGCGCCAGCACCAGCACATTGAAATCGTGCTCTCGCGCGGCGGTGTACAGGATCCCGCGCCGCATGCGCGAGCAGTACGAGCAGAAGGAGTCCCCCCGCATCTGTGTTCGAGCGCGCTCGGCGATCGGCTCGGACCGAAAAAAATACGGAATTCCCAAATCCGCGACGTAGGTCTTCAGCGGCGAAGTATCGTAGCCCTCGATCTGCGGGTCCACGGTGGCGGCCCCAAGCTCGAAATCCACCGGCGCGCAGGTCCGCAAGTGGGCGAGCGTATGCAGCAGACTGAGACTGTCTTTGCCGCCCGACAGGCCCAACAGCAGACGATCACCGGCTTCAATCATGCGGTATTCCGATATCGCTCGCCCGGCCGCGCGCAACAGACTTTTCGGGGGCTTGACCAAGCGGGACATGCCGCGATTATTACACCTCGATGCCGCCTCGTGAAAGGATGCGGCACGCCGAAATACTGTCTACAGTCAGAAGAACTGTTAGACTTCGGGCCCCGCTGTCCGAAACCGAGCCAGGGAGCAACGAATACATGTCTCGTAATTACTTATTCACCTCCGAATCCGTGTCCGAAGGGCACCCGGATAAAGTCGCCGATCAGGTGTCCGACGCGGTGCTGGACGCGCTCCTGGCGCAAGACCCGCAGGCGCGCGTCGCCTGCGAGACGCTGGTCAACACGGGGATGGTGGTGCTCGCCGGCGAGATCACCGCCCGAGCCAGCGTGGACTATTCGGACGTCGTGCGACGGACAATACGCGGCATCGGATACGACTCTTCCGAGCTCGGTTTCGACGGCAGTTCGTGTGCGGTCGTCGTATCCCTGGACAAACAATCCCCGGATATCGCTCAGGGGGTAAACGAGGGCGAAGGGCTCGACCTGGAGCAGGGCGCCGGAGATCAAGGCCTGATGTTCGGTTACGCCTGCACGGAAACGGAAAACTATATGCCGTTCGCGATCGATTATGCGCACCGGCTGGTGCGGAGACAAGCTGAAGTCCGGCGCCGGGGGACGCTGCCGTGGCTGCGACCCGATGCGAAATCCCAGGTCACCGTGCGTTACGAGAACGGCAGGCCCGTCGCCATCGACACCGTGGTGCTGTCAACACAGCACGCGCCGGAAGTCGCCCATGAAGAGCTGAAACAGGCGGTGGTGGAAGAGATCATACAACCCGTACTTCCGCCGGCCATGATCGCCTCGGACACGCGCTACCTGGTCAACCCCACCGGACGTTTCGTCATCGGTGGTCCGGTGGGCGATTGCGGGCTCACCGGCCGCAAGATCATCGTCGACACCTACGGCGGCGCCGCCTACCACGGCGGTGGGGCATTTTCGGGCAAAGATCCGTCCAAGGTCGATCGTTCCGCGGCCTACGCCATGCGCTATGTCGCCAAGAACGTGGTGGCGGCGGGACTCGCCGAGCGCTGCGAGGTCCAGGTCGCTTACGCTATCGGGGTGGCAAAACCGGTGTCGCTCATGGTCAATACCTTCGGCACCAACGCCATACCCGAGTACGATATCGAGGAACTGGTGCGTTCACATTTCGACCTGCGACCGCGGGCGGTGATCGCCCATCTCGACCTGCTGCGGCCTATCTACCGGGATACCGCCGCCTACGGTCATTTCGGTCGTACCGAGGAGGCATTCACCTGGGAGCGCACCGACACCGCGGAGGCACTGCGGGAGGCGGCCGGCCTCCGCGGCGAGTTACGCACGGCGTAGTCCGCCGTTCACATTGTCTTTACCACCCGTTGCGGACCATCGGCAACCATCGACTTTTGAGGACATCCATGAGCACACAAGCGATTGAACAACTTTCGCCCGATTGCAAGATCGCCGACATCTCCCTGGCGGAGTGGGGACGCAAAGAAATCCGCATCGCCGAGACCGAGATGCCGGGGCTCATGTCCATTCGCGAAGAATATGCCGACCGCCGGCCGTTGCGCGGGGCCCGCATCGCGGGTTCGTTGCACATGACGATTCAAACCGCGGTGCTGATCGAAACCCTGAGAGCCCTGGGGGCGGAAGTGCGTTGGGCGTCGTGCAATATCTATTCGACCCAGGACCATGCCGCGGCGGCCATCGCTGCGCAGCAGATACCGGTTTTCGCGTTCAAAGGGGAGACCCTGGACGAATACTGGGAGTTCACCCATCGCATCTTCGAGTGGCACGACGGCGGCTCCCCGAACATGATCCTCGACGATGGCGGCGATGCGACCTTGCTGGCGACGCTGGGCGCGCAGGCGGAACAGGACCCCTCCATTCTCGACCGCCCCTCCAACGAAGAGGAACGCGCCTTGTTTGCGGCGATCCGAAACCGGCTGGCGACGAAACCGGGCTGGTACGCGCAGACGCTCGCAAGCATTCGAGGAGTCACCGAAGAGACCACCACCGGGGTGCACCGGCTTTACGGCATGGAAAAAGAGGGCCGGCTCCCGTTTCCCGCATTCAATGTCAACGATTCCGTCACCAAGTCGAAATTCGACAACCTCTACGGCTGCCGGGAGTCGCTGGTGGACGGCATCAAGCGCGCCACCGACGTCATGGTGGCCGGCAAGGTCGCGCTCGTGTGCGGATACGGCGACGTCGGCAAGGGTTGCGCGCAATCGCTCCGCGGACTCGGCGCCAGCGTGTGGGTGAGCGAAATCGATCCCATCTGCGCGCTGCAGGCGGCGATGGAGGGATACCGCGTCGTCACCATGGACATGGCCGCGGCCGAGGCGGACATATTCGTGACCGCCACGGGGAACTGGCACGTCATCACTCACGAACACATGCTGGCGATGAAAGATCAGGCCATAGTCTGCAACATCGGCCATTTCGACAACGAGATCGACGTCGCCAGCCTGCGCCGGTATACCTGGGAGAACATCAAGCCCCAGGTCGACCACGTCGTCTTCCCGGACGGCAGGCGCATCATCCTCCTCGCCGAAGGGCGCCTGGTCAACCTCGGCTGCGCTACCGGCCACCCGAGCTTCGTCATGTCCAATTCTTTCACCAACCAGGTGCTGGCACAGATGGAATTGTTCAACAACAGGGATCGGTACCAAAACAAGGTGTACGTGCTGCCGAAAAAACTCGATGAGCAGGTCGCCCGTCTGCATCTCGCGAAGATCGGTGCGCAGCTCACCAGCTTGACGCCGGAGCAGGCCGCCTATATCGGCGTCCCCGTCGAAGGGCCGTTCAAGTCCGACAACTACCGCTACTGATCCCGGGTCCGCCACGGCGGTGTCGGTTTCCGTCCGCTGCGCCGCGGTGGCCCCACGGCCATGCGAAAACGCGCACCGGCCAAGGTTTGCGCCTGCGGAAGCGGCAGTGGCACACTATCGTTTGCCCCACGATGCGTGACCGTACATACGATTTGTGAAAACGACGCTTCGTTGCCTGCCTGCACCGCGTCCAAAGCACCTCTTGGCCTTGGGCGCGGCAGCTCCGTGCTCGGCGCGCCGCCTCCGTGCCCTCGGTCTGGGACTCGGGGCTCGCCGGCGTAGCAGCGCCGCGCGAGGCGCCACCACAACAACGACCTAGTACTCCGATGGCGCCCGACAACCGCAATCAGCAGCTGTTCAGCTTCGAGTTTTTCCCACCGAGGACCGCCGAAGGTCTGGCAGGATTACGCCACACCCGCGAGCTTCTCGCCGAGCTTCACCCGGCGTTCTTCTCAGTCACATTTGGCGCCGGCGGGAGCACCCGCGAAGGGACCTTTGAAATCGTCAACGAAATTCAGCACAGCGGCGAACACGGCGCGCCGCATATTTCCTGTGTCGGCACCTCGCGGCAGACGGTGCAGGAAATGCTGGAAAGCTATCGGCGCATCGGCGTCAAGCGCCTCGTCGCCCTGCGCGGCGACCTGCCGTCGGGGATGGTGGAAAGGGGGGAATTCTCGCACGCCAACGAGCTGGTCGCGTTCATCCGCGAGACCGCCGGCGACGCCTTCCACATCGAAGTCGCCTGCTATCCGGAGTACCATCCGGAAGCGCCGAGCCCGAAGGCCGACCTGGAAAATTTCAAACGCAAGGTGCGGGCGGGCGCGGATTCCGCGATCACCCAGTATTTTTATTCCCCCGATGCCTACCTGAGGTTCGTCGAGGCCTGCGGCGACGTCGGCATCGACATCCCCATCGTGCCGGGCATCATGCCCATCACCAACTACCGCCAACTGGCGCGGTTTTCCGATAACTGCGGCGCGGAAATCCCGCGCTGGATCCGCAAAAAACTGGAAGCCTACCAGGACGATCTGTCGTCGCTGCGCGCCTTCGGCCTCGACGTGACCGCGCGCCTGTGTGCCGTTCTGCTCGACGCCGGCGCCCCGGGGCTGCATTTCTATACCCTGAACAAACATCGGCCCACACGGGAGATCTGGTCTCGCCTCGGTCTATGACCCAACTCGCCGCCGCATTGCAAACGCGCATCCTGGTGCTAGACGGCGCCATGGGAACGATGATCCAGGACTATGGCCTCACCGAGGACGACTACCGTGGAACGAGTTACCGCAATTGGCCGGTCGAGCTCAAAGGCATGAACGACCTTCTCGTTCTCACCCGCCCAGACGTCATCGAGGAAATTCATGGCCGCTATCTGGAGGCCGGTGCGGACATCATCGAGACCAACAGTTTCAACGCCACCGCCGGCGACCTGGCCGAATACCGCCTCGCGGAGTGCGCACGGGAATTAAACCTGGCGGCAGCGGCGCTCGCACGCCGCGCCGCCGATCGCTACTCCACCGACGATCACCGACGCTTCGTGGCCGGAGTGCTGGGCCCGACCCGCAGGATGTCTTCAACGTCGGTCGACGTGAGCAATCCTGCGGCACGCGCGGTCACCTTTGACGACCTGGTGCGCGACTATCTTGAATCCGCGCGCGGCCTGGTGGAGGGTGGGGCGGACGTGCTGCTCGTCGAGACCGTGTTCGACACCTTGAACGCCAAAGCGGCGGTCTTCGCCGTGAAACAGCTCGGCGACGAACTCGACCGGGAGTTGCCCATCATGGTCTCGGGCACCATCACCGACCGATCCGGTCGCACCCTGTCGGCGCAAACCACCGAGGCCTTTTACAACTCACTGCGCCACGCCGAGCCACTCTCTTTCGGCTTGAACTGCGCCCTGGGACCGGACCTGCTGCGGCCTTACGTGGAGGAGATGTCCCGGGTGTGCGAGACGCGCGTCAGCGCCCATCCCAACGCCGGTCTGCCGAACGAGCTCGGTGAATACGAGCTGGGCCCCGACGCCATGGCGCGGCACATCGAAGAATGGGCGCAAGCCGGATTCCTCAATATCGTCGGCGGTTGCTGCGGGACCACACCCGCCCATATCGAGGCCATCGCCGAGGCGGTGACGGCAAAAGCGCCCCGCGCGCTGCCGGCGCTGCCGGTCGCGACCCGACTCTCGGGACAGGAAGCCTTCAGCATTCACCCGGACTCGCTGTTCGTGAACGTCGGAGAGCGCACCAATGTCACCGGCTCCGCGCGCTTCCGTCGACTGGTCAAGGAACAAGACTATGAAGCCGCATTGGAGGTCGCGCGCCAACAGGTGGATAACGGCGCCCAGCTCATCGACGTAAACATGGACGAGGGCCTGCTGGACTCGGCGGCGGAGATGGTGAACTTTCTCAATCTCATCGCCAGCGAACCGGACATCGCGCGGGTGCCGCTGATGATCGATTCGTCCAAGTGGTCGGTGCTCGAGGCCGGCCTCAAGTGCCTGCAGGGCAAGGGCGTCGTGAATTCGATCAGCCTCAAGGAGGGCGAGGGCCCCTTTGTGCAACAGGCGAGACTGGTTCGGCGATACGGCGCCGCGGTGATCGTCATGGCGTTCGACGAAAAAGGGCAGGCGGATACACAGGCTCGGAAAACGGAAATCTGTGCCCGGGCCTACCGGCTGCTTACGGAAACGGTCGGTTTCCCCGCCGAGGACATCATCTTCGACCCCAACGTCTTCGCTGTGGCGACCGGCATGGAGGAGCACAACAATTACGCGGTGGAATTCATCGAAGCGGTGCGCCTCATGAAGCGCGATCTGCCCCACGCCTTGACGTCCGGTGGCATCTCCAACGTTTCGTTTTCCTTTCGCGGCAACAACGCGGTGCGCGAAGCGATCCACTCGGTATTTCTATACCACGCCATACGGGCCGGACTCGATATGGGCATCGTCAGTGCGGGCCAGCTGGCGATCTACGAGGAACTACCGCAGGAACTTCGGGCGCGCACCGAGGACGTGGTACTCAATCGGCGTCCAGACGCTACAGAGCGATTGCTCGCCGTTGCGGATTCGTACCGGGAAGAGGGGGGCGCACAGACACAAGAAGACCCTTCCTGGCGGCAGCGGCCGGTATCGGACCGACTCGAGCACGCCATCGTGAAAGGCGTCACCGAATTCATCGAGGAAGACACGGAGGCGGCGCGCCGGCAGCTGGGGCAACCGCTGCGCGTCATCGAGGGCCCGTTGATGGACGGTATGAACGTCGTCGGCGACCTTTTCGGAGCGGGCAAGATGTTTCTGCCTCAAGTGGTAAAGTCCGCAAGGGTGATGAAAAAAGCGGTGGCGTACCTGCTGCCGTTTCTGGAGGAGGAGAGGCAAAACGACAGCCGTTCGCAAGGCCGTGTTCTGCTGGCGACGGTGAAGGGAGACGTACACGACATCGGCAAGAACATCGTCGGCGTCGTTCTCCAGTGCAATGGCTTCGAGATCGTCGATCTCGGCGTCATGGTGCCTGCAGAAAAGATCACCGAGGCTGCGGTGGAGCGACAGTGCGATATCGTCGGTCTGTCGGGTCTCATCACGCCCTCCCTCGACGAAATGGTGCACGTTGCCGGAGAGATGCACCGTCTGGGGCTGTCCAAGCCGCTGCTCATAGGCGGAGCCACGACTTCGAAGGTGCATACCGCTCTCAAGATCGAGCCCAACTATCCCCATCCGGTGGTCTACGTCGCGGACGCGTCCCGCGCCGTGGGCGTGGCGCAGGCGCTGTTGTCGGCAGACCGGCGCTCGGACTACGTCCGCGAGGTTCGCCGCGAGTACGCGGCTATCCGCGCGGAGCGGTCCGCGCGTCAACACAGATCCCGTTCCGCGACGCTGGAGACGGCCCGGGCCCGGGGCTTCGAATTCGACTGGCCGGGGTACGAACCGCCGCGGCCGCGGATGCCCGGTATCACCCAGTTTGATCGTTACGAGCTGGCGGAAATCCGCGACTACATCGATTGGACGCCTTTCTTCCACGCCTGGGAACTGAAACGGCGATATCCAAAAATACTGCACGATCCAGAAGTCGGGGAGACCGCCTCGCGGCTATACGAAGAAGCACAGGCCATGCTCGACCGAATTATTGAGGAGCAATGGCTGGTCGCGCGCGGAGTCATAGGGCTTTTCCCCGCCAATAGCGCAGGCGACGATATCGATGTCTACACAGACGAAGATCGCGACACGAAGATCGCGACGCTGCATCATTTGCGCCAACAGGCGACCAAGGCCCCCACAGATCGCTACCTGTGTCTCGCGGATTACGTTGCTCCCAGGGACTCGGCGAAGGAAGATTACATCGGCGCCTTCGCCGTAACCACGGGGATCAATATCGAGGAGAAAATCGCGGAGTTCGAGCGGGAACACGACGACTATCAGGGCATACTGCTGAAGGCGCTGGCCGACCGCCTCGCGGAGGCCTTCGCCGAGCGCATGCACCAAAGGGTACGTCGCGAGTTTTGGGGATACGCCGCGGACGAAGCACTCGCCAACGAAGACCTCATCGCCGAGCGCTATCGAGGGATTCGTCCCGCACCGGGATATCCGGCGTGTCCGGACCACACGGAAAAAGCCGTCTTGTGGTCGCTGCTGCAACCCGAGCGGCGCGCGGGAATCTCGCTCACGGAGAATTTCGCGATGTGGCCGGCGGCGTCAGTCAGCGGCTGGTATCTGTCGCACCCACAGGCGCGCTATTTCGCCGTCACCCAAATACAGAAGGACCAGGTATCGGACTACGCACAACGTAAATGCATGTCGACCGCCGAGGTCGAGCGTTGGCTCGCGCCGGTGCTGGGGTACGATCCGGGCGCTTAGGCGGTGATGTCGGGGATCAACGAGCTTTTCAATTTCGTGATCTCGTCCTTGAGCTGAAGCTTTCTCTTCTTCAGACGCCTTAATTGAAGTTGATCCACATAGATTCCATCCTGCAGGCGTTTAATGACATCATCCAGATCGCGGTGTTCGAGCTCTAAATCGGAGATTCGCTGGAGGGTCACCTCGTTTTCCTGATCGTTCATGTGCGATACTGTGACGGTCGATCTTGTACGATCTATCGTCGGCCGCGCCGCTGCTAATAGTAACGATATTCGATCATGGAGTCACCGCAAACCTGGGAAATCCTTCTCGTCGGGGCGCTCGTCGTGCTCCTGATCTTCGTCTTTCGACCGGGACTGAAGGCCGCGTTGGAGCAAAGCCGGCACGCCCCAAAAGACTGGGCGGGACTGCTGTTTCCACTGGCGCTGGTGGTAGCGTTCGTAATTCTACTACTAGTTCTGGCCTAGACCCCAACGCACTGGCTATACTCGACCGGCGATGGAGGCCGGTGCGTCCGTCGTGTCCTTCCGGGAGGACTGCGAAGCGCATTGGGCGGCGCCCGGGGTGAGTGCAGCTAAAGGGGCTAACCGTTTGTTTGGCATAACAAATTCCTTGAGCACCGGGAGGCTTATACGGCGCCGGCCGACGCCCGCGTCCCGCCGGACCCGGGTTTGATCAGGAATCCCATGCACCGACGCGATCGACCATTTTAGCCGTACGTCGAGGATCAGGACCCTGGAAACGGACGCTACAACCGAGACCGACGGCCGTACGATCTTTCTCAAAGATTATCGCCCCCCCGACTTTCTCATCGACAGCGTCGACCTGCACCTCGAACTCAACGCTGCGTCTACGCGGGTTCGGTCCTCGCTCCGCGTGCGCAGGAACGGCGCCCATACTCGACCGCTGATACTGGACGGTACCGCGCTCACCCTGATTTCGTTGGCCGTGGACGGCCTGCCGCTGGAACCGCACCAGTATGGTTTGACGCACGACCGCCTCTCGATCGCAACCGTTCCCGACGCGTTCCATCTGCAGGTAGAAAACGAAATTCATCCCAACCAGAACAAGGCGCTTACCGGGCTCTATCTCTCCGGTGGAATCTTTTGTACCCAGTGCGAGGCGGAAGGATTTCGGCGGATCACGTTTTTCCTTGATCGCCCGGACGTACTGTCGCGCTACTCCACCACGATTTCCGCAGATCGCGAGCGTTATCCGCTCCTGTTGTGCAACGGCAACGCCGTCGGAGGCGGCGTGAACAAGGACGGCCGCCATTGGGTGCGCTGGGAAGACCCGTTCCCCAAGCCGAGTTATCTGTTCGCGCTGGTGGCGGGCAATCTGGACTGTATGGAGGACTCGTTCGAGACCCGCTCCGGCCGGACGGTGCTCCTGCGTATCTACGCTCGGGCGGAACACCTGGAGAAATGCGAACACGCCATGCGGTCGTTGAAAAAGGCCATGCGCTGGGACGAAGAAGACTACGGGCGCGAATACGACCTCGACGTGTATATGATCGTCGTCGTTGACGATTTCAACATGGGGGCTATGGAGAACAAGGGACTCAACATATTCAATTCTCGTTACGTACTGGCCAGGCCGGACACCGCCACCGATGCCGATTATGCACATATTGAATCGGTCATTGGGCACGAATATTTCCACAACTGGTCGGGAAACCGCGTTACCTGCCGGGACTGGTTTCAACTCAGCCTGAAAGAGGGATTCACCGTATTCCGGGATCAGCAATTCAGCGCCGACCTGGGTTCCGCCGCGGTGAAGCGCATCAGGGACATCAATGTCCTCCGCACCCGGCAGTTTATGGAGGACTCCGGCCCCATGGCCCATCCGGTGCGGCCGGAAAGCTATCAGGAGATCAACAACTTTTACACCGTCACCGTGTACAACAAGGGGGCGGAGATAATCCGCATGTTGTATCGGCTGCTCGGCCCGCAGGACTTTCGCCGCGGCACGGATTACTATTTCGAGCACTTCGACGGCCGAGCGGCGACCACGAACGACTTCCTCTCGGCGCTGGCCCGGGCGGGCGGCGCAGATCTGTCCCAGTTCGACCTCTGGTACAGCCAGGCGGGCACGCCCGAGGTGACGGTGGAATCCGATTACGACGCCACCGAGCAATGCCTATCGCTGGAGCTGACGCAGCGCTGCCCACCGACGCCCGGACAAGCCGTGAAAAAGCCGTTCCCGGTCTTGTTCTCGGTCGCGCTGCTGGGTAAGGAAGGCCGACAGCTGCGGTTTACCGTTGGCGGCGACGACCAACCTGCGCAGCGGGAACGCCGCTTGCTGCTGCGCGAGGACCGCGCCCGATTCGTGCTGCAAGGCGTCACGGAGCCGCCCGTGGTATCGGCGCTGCGCGATTTCTCGTCGCCGGTGAAACTTCGAATCCCGCGCACGTTAGAACAACGATGCCTGTTGATGTCGCGGGACGACGACGCGTTTTCCCGCTGGAACGCGGCCCAGGAAATCGCCCTGGAACTGATGCTGGGCGCCATCGAACGACCCGCCCACAGCGACAAAGCGGGGATCCCGCGCCCGTATCTGGAGGCCTTTCGCCATGTCCTCCTGAACGACACGTCCGATCGTGCCCTCAGCGCGGAACTGTTGCGACTGCCTGAGGAATCCTATGTGTCGGAGTTTGTCGCCAGCATTGATCCCGACCTCGTGCACGCGGCGAGCAACGCCGTCTGGCGTGCCTTGGGAGAGGCTCTGGCAAGTGAATTCATCCACGTCTACGAACAAAACCGAGATATCGCGGCCTCACCCCTGGACGAGGAAGCTGTCGGCAAACGCGCAATCAAGAACCTGTGTCTCGAGTTCCTCGTGAAGGCGCAGGTGGCAAACGCGATGCCGAGGGCTTTCGATCAGTTTCAGGAGGCACAAAACATGACCGACTGCAGCGCCGCGTTGGCCCTGTTGGGCCACGTCGCCTGCCCCGAATGGGAGGAAGCGCGCGACACGTTCTATCATCGATGGAGGCAGGAGCCCCTGGTGGTGGACAAGTGGTTCTGCATCCAGGCGGCTTCGTCCCGGCAAAATGCCCTGGAGCACGTGGGCCGCCTCACGCGGCACACGGCGTTCAATCACGAAAATCCAAACCGGGTACGTGCGCTCCTAGGCACTTTTGCGCACTCGAACGCGGTGCGTTTCCACGCTCTCTCCGGCAGCGGATACGATTTCGTGGCGGATTGGGTGCTGCGGCTCGACGCCGTCAATCCACAGATGGCGGCCTACCTCATGAGCGCATTCAATCAATGGCGCCGCTACGAACCGCAACGCTCTCAACTGATGCGCGCGCATATCGAAGCCGTACTCCGGGCACGCCAGCTGTCGCCCGACGTGCGCGAGATCGTACTCAAGAGCCTCGAGGAGCCGAGCGGTCCCGCAACGGTGCGCCAAATCAATTGATAAAACGATCCAAGGTCCTCGTCGTTTGCCTGATCGCGGCCATTGTGGCGGCGATCTTCCTTTTCGACCTGCCGCAATATCTGACCTTGGACGAGCTCAAGTCCCGCCGCGCCGAAATCGATGCGTATTACCGCAGCCACCCCTGGTTCGCCCTTGGCGTCTATTTCTGCGTCTACGTAGTGGTGACGGCGCTGTCGATTCCCGGCGCCGTACTGATGACCCTGGCGGGCGGGGCGCTGTTCGGGGTCATAGCCGGCACCGTGGTCGTGTCCTTCGCCTCCACGATCGGGGCGACGCTGGCCTTCCTGGTGTCCCGATTCCTGCTGCGGGACTGGGTGCAGCGGCGATTCGGCGATCAACTCAACGCCATCAACCGGGGCATGCGCAAAGACGGCCCGTTCTATCTGTTCACCTTGCGCCTGGTGCCCGTTTTCCCGTTTTTCGTCATCAACCTGCTGATGGGGTTGACGCAGATCCGCACGCTGGTTTACTACCTCATCAGCCAGGTAGGGATGCTGCCGGCGACCATCGTCTACGTGAACGCCGGCACCCAGCTGGCGAAGATCGAATCGCTGGGAGGTATTTTATCGCCGGCGCTACTGGCGTCCTTCGCCCTTTTGGGCGTGTTCCCCCTGGCGGCAAAGAAAGGTGTCGAATACGTGAGCACGCGCAAGGTCCTGCAAGGCTACCCGAAACCCCAGCGGTTCGACCGCAACCTGATCGTGATCGGCGCCGGATCCGCCGGCCTGGTGTCCGCCTATATCGCCGCCGCGGCCAAGGCCGAGGTCACGCTGATCGAAAAGCAGCGTATGGGCGGCGACTGCCTGAACACCGGCTGCGTCCCCTCCAAGGCCCTCATCAGGGCGGCAAAATACGTCAACCAGATACGGCGCGCCCGCGACTTCGGCATGAAGTCCGCCGACGTGGAATTCGAATTCTCCGACATCATGGACCGCGTCCAGCGGGTGATCGAGACCGTCGCGCCGCACGACTCGGTCGAGCGCTACACCGGCCTCGGCGTGGAGTGCATCCACGGCGAAGCCCGGATCACGTCGCCCTACAGCGTCGAAGTCAACGGCGCGACCTTGACCGCGCGAAGCATCGTTGTCGCGGCGGGCGCGCGCCCACTGGTGCCGCGCATCGAGGGTATTGACGAGGTCGATTACTGGACCTCGGACAATCTCTGGCAGATGCGGGAACTGCCTAAACGCTTGCTGGTGCTCGGCGGCGGCCCCATAGGCTGTGAGCTCGCGCAGGCGTTTGCGCGCCTGGGCAGCCGGGTGACGCAAGTCGAGATGTTGCCGCGCCTGCTCGCCAGGGAAGACCCCGAGATCTCAGATTTTCTTCAACAGCGCTTCGCGGACGAGGGCATCGACGTGCGCGTCGATTGCGCGGCGCGCGCCGTGCGTCGGGAGGAGGGTGCGCTGCGCCTGATCTGCGAACATCAGGGACAAACGATCACGCTCGAAGGGGACCATCTGCTGCTGGCCCTGGGAAGGCGCGCCACCACGGAGGAATACGGCCTCCAGGAACTCGGCATCGGCGTGACGCCGGCGGGGACGGTCGAAGTCGATGACTACCTGCGCACCAAGATCCCGACGATTTTCGCCTGCGGCGACGTCGCAGGCCCTTATCAGTTCACGCATACCGCCGCACACCAGGCCTGGTACGCGGCCATGAACGCCCTGTTCGGAGCCTTGAAAAAGTTTCGCGTGGATTATTCGGTGATCCCTTGGGCGACGTTTACCGACCCCGAAGTCGCCCGCGTCGGACTCAACGAGTCCGACGCCCGGGAAAGAGGTATCGCCTACGAGGCGAGCCGTTACGATCTAAAGGAGCTCGACCGGGCGATCACCGACGGAGAGGCGCACGGCTTCGTCAAGGTGCTCACCGTGCCCGGCAAGGACAGGGTGCTCGGCGCGACCATGGTGGGCGATCACGCGGGCGATCTGATCAGCGAGTACGTTCTCGCGATGCGGCACAGACTCGGGCTCAACAAGATACTGCGGACGATCCACGTGTATCCCACTCTCGCCGAGGCGAACAAGTTCGTCGCCGGAGAATGGCGGCGCACGCACGCCCCGCAGTGGCTGCTGCGCTGGGTGCAGCGCTATCATTCCTGGAGGCTGGGATAGCCTGAAAATCGGGGAGGTCAGGAAACGCGGGCGGCGGCCGCGCGGGGTGATGCCCGATGGGCGCAAGCCGTCCCCAACTATTTCGCCTCGACAATATCGACCAGCTCCTGTATCTCTTTCATCTGGTCCTTCACCACCCAGTGCGTCAGGTCGCCGCTGGACACCATCCCCAGCACCCTGCCGTCCTTGACTACCGGCAGGTGGCGAAAGCGCTTGCTGGTCACGATCTTCATTGCTTCGCCGACGGTGGTGTCGGGGGCGATCGCAGTGGGATCCCGGGTCATGACCTCGGCGACCTTGGTGCTAGCCGGATCGAGGCCCGCCGCCAGCACCTTTTTCAGGGCGTCCCTTTCGGTGAAGATCCCCGCGAGCTTCTCGTTTTCGACCACCAGCACCGCGCCGACGTTCTCCGCATCCATTTTGCGCACGCAGTCCTTGGTGCTGGTATCCGGAGCCACCGCATGCGGATCCGGCCTCTCGCTGCCGAGGACGCTGGCCAACGGCTCCTCTTTCGGGTCGCGATTGCGCGAAAAATACACGCCCACGCCCACGGCCACGATCAGGATCACGAACCCCAGGACCAGCAGCTCGTTGAGGGGCGCGGCCGGATCCGCGTGTCCGGCGAGCGCTGCGGAAGGCAACAGCAGACCGGCGTGAAAACTCGATACCTTCGTTTGGACCTTTCGCATGACGGTGCTCCAGCGTTTATAGCCTATCTTCTACTGCAAGATTATCAGAATGCACATGGCAGTTCGAACCCTGCGACGAGGCAATTCCGCGCCCGGCAGCGGCGCTTGCCGAACAGCGATTAATACCCCATTTCCGAACTCGGAAAATTGACAAACATCAAATACTCCGATTACAAGTGTCGTCTATATTGCAGCCCGCGTATTCACTAATCATAAGTTGAAATGCCCCAGCACATCATTCGGCTGATCATAGTGCTCACGGTGTTCCTGGCGACCGCGCTTGCCGCCAAGGTCTATTTCACCGACGAGTCTTTTTATCGGTACGGGCACTACCGCGGCGACGCGCCGGCCGAGCTCGCGGTCGGGGACCCGAAGTTCCGCGGCCCCGCCTATTGTGAGAAGTGTCACGTCGATCGCCACGTGCAGTGGAACACCGGCGTGCACAAGGGCGTGAAATGCGAGGTCTGCCACACCCCGGCGGACAAGCATCCGGCCACCGGCAAGCTGCCCATTCCCGCCGATACGGTGAAGCTGTGCACCCTGTGTCACGAAAAGATGCCCGGCCGACCCGTGTCGCAGCCCCAGATCGTGGTGCAGGATCATCCCTACCCCCATGAGGATCGCCTCGAATGCATTACCTGCCACAACCCGCACTCGCCGAAGATCGGTGCCGAGTTACCCGCCGAAGCGCTGGCCATCCAGTGCGTCGGCTGCCACGGCGCCCAGGGCGAGGGCGTGGGGGCGTTCCCGGCGCTCGCCGACAAGAGCGCGGCCTACATGATCGAAGAGATGCGCAAATATAAATCGGGGCTGCGACAAAACCCGATGATGACCCCGCTCATGCAGGGTTTGTCGGACAGGGATATCGAGGAACTGGCGAAGTACTATGCCGCCATGGGCGGCAAATCCGCCGCCGCACCGACCGCGCCGACTCCCGCCGCCGCTGCCGTCGCCCAGCTGACCGCCAAATGCGTGGGCTGCCACGGCGCGAAAGGGGAAGGTGCGGGGACGTTTCCGCCCCTGGCCGGCAAGGACGTCGACTACCTCAGGGACCAGCTCGCCAACTACAAATCGGGCGCGCGCCAAAACCCCATGATGACGCCGATTGCGCAAGGGCTGTCCGACGAGGATATCGCCAGGCTGGCGGAGTATTACGCCACACTGGGGGCCGGATCCGCGTCCGCACCGGCGGGCGCAGCGCCGTCCGCGGACCCGGCGACGCTGCAGCTGACGGCCCGCTGCACCGGCTGCCACGGAGCCGAAGGCGAGGGAATGGGGGCGTTCCCGGGGTTGGCCGGCAAACAGACGGACTATCTGGTCGATCAGCTGAACAATTACAAATCCGGCGTCCGCGCCAACCCCGTGATGACACCGATTGCCAAGGGCCTGACCGGCGAGCAGATCGAAAAACTCGCCAGCTATTATTCGTTGCTTAAATCCAAACAGTAGACGTAGCCGTAGCGCGTAGGCAACGCCGCGACACGACTGGTGGTGAGACATGACTTGCGAAAAAGACATCGATAGGCGCGGACAAACCGCACAAGGGGACGAAGACGACGGCGACGCCCGGACCGGCCGGAGGGGATTCCTCAAGGACGTCGGCAAGGCCGTGGCCTCCATCGGCGCCCTGGCGGCCTCCGGCACCGCCCTCCTGGCCACGAAGCAGACGGCGCAGGCGGCGGCTGAGCCCGGCCCGCCGGCGATAGCCGGCTACGACTGGAACGAGCACCAGTGGGGTTACGGCATCGACGCCACCCGCTGCATCGGCTGCCTGCGCTGCGTCGAGGCCTGCAAGGCGGAAAACGACGTCGTCCCCACGGCGCACCATTTCCGCACCTGGGTCGAACGGTACGTCTGGCTGGAGGGGGAGGAGCGCCCCCACGTCGACAGCCACAGCGACCCCGACAACGTCGCCGCCTCCGGATCGGAGAAGGAATATCGCTTCGACAACCGCTACCAAGGCAAGAAGGTCTACAAGGCGTTCTTTGTGCCCAAGATCTGCAACCACTGCCGCCACCCCTCCTGCGTCCAGGTGTGCCCCACCGGCGCCACCTTCAAGACCAAAGACGGCGCCGTGCTCATCGACCACAGCTATTGCATCGGCTGCCAGTATTGCGTACAGGCGTGCCCTTACGGCGCCCGCTTCTTCGACCCCAGGACGCAGGTCACCGAGAAGTGTACCTGGTGCTACCACCGCATCACCAAGGGCCTCAAGCCGGCGTGCGTCGAGGTCTGTCCGGTGAATGCACGCATATTCGGTGACCTCAACAACGAGGCCAGCGACATCAGCAAGTTCGTGACTGAGAACCGGGTACAGGTGCTCAAGCCGGAGACCGGTAACGCGCCCACCTGTTTTTACGTCGGCCTCGACAAGGAGGTGTCGTAATGGAGGGTACTTTTCACGCCTCGTCGTATATCGGCTACGTCTACCCCAACGAGACCATCATTCCCTGGACGGTGATGATCGTCGTCTACCCCTACATGACCGGCCTGGTCGCGGGGGCGTTCTCGGTGTCGAGCATGTATCACGTCTTCGGCATGGAAAAGTTCAAGCCCGTCGCCCGCTTTGCGCTGCTCACCGCGCTGTGCTTCATGCTGTTCGTGCCCATGACCCTGCTGCTGCACCTGGGTCAGCCGCAACGCGCGTTCAACGCCATGGTCACACCGCACCTCACCTCGGCCTTCGCCGCCTTCGGCTACTTCGCCGCATTTTACACCCTGCTGCTGATGATCGAGACCTGGTTCGCGTTCCGCGCCGACAACGTGATCCGCGCCCGTAATTCCACCGGTTTGGTCAGAACCTTCTATCGCACGATTACGCTGTGGTCCGACGACATTTCGGAAAAGGCGCGCGCCTACGACGAGAAGTGGATGCTTTCGCTCGCCATAATCGGTATACCGGCCGCGCACGGTCTGCACGGCTACGTAGGCTTCGTCTTCGGTTCGCTGAAGGCCCGCGAGTGGTGGGGCTCCGACATGATGCCGGTCATCTTTTTGTTCTCCGCCGTCATCTCGGGGATCGCGGCGCTGATCGTCCTCTACACGCTGGTGTCGAAGTTGCGCAAAACCCCCATAGACGAGGCCTGCGTGCGCGGCATGGCTGGAGCGCTGTGGGGCTTCCTGATGTTCACGGTACTGCTGGAGGGGCTGGAGTTCGCCAACGTCGTCTACAAAGGCAAAGAGGGGATAGAGGTGATCATGGAGTACGTGACCGGGCCCCTGTTCTATCGCTACTTCGTGCTCCAGTTCGGCCTCGGCGCTATCGTGCCCATCATTATCCTCGGCATCATGTTCATGCGCGCCACGCGCGGCAAGGCCTTTATCGCCGGCGCCGTGATCGCGTCTCTGCTGGTGTTGATGAACGTGTTTCTGATGCGCTGGAACGTGGTCATCGGTGGCCAGGAGATCGCCAAGACCATGCGCGGCCTGTTACATTACCATGACCCCGGTGGCCGTGACGGCCTGGCGGTGGCGCTCACCGTGCTCGCCTGCCCATTGGTGTCACTCTCTATCCTCTAGTGTTTTCTGCCACCTTGGAAGGAAATGAACGCGAGCACCTTACGACTGGTCTGCGATCTTAGAACGAAAAAACAGTCCGTGCACGTCGCTGATTACGCTTTCGATCCTGAAGCCCCGATCGGTAGCCCGTCGGCCTCCTTTCTGCATGGCGTAACTCCTGTACCCGGCCACAACTTTAAGGTCCGGTGCACGCTCCAGCAGACCAATGCCGACGGCATTGGTCTCGGCGCAGACATCCAGTATTCTGTACGAAATTCGTATATCGACAGTGTCCAGAAAGCTGCGTCGAAACCAACCCAACATACTCAGGCTCGCAATTGTGTTCGCGGTATCGCGGAGTAGCCCGCTACACAGGCGAATACGATGTCGAGCTCGGATTGCCATACGTTCTTGAAATGCCGCCCC